>DASTLD010000296.1:0-4157 GCA_035715345.1 Longimicrobium sp. | reverse complement strand
GTCCGCGGTGCCGCCGGTCAGGTGCACCTCCGCGCGCAGCCCCTCCGCGCCCCCCGGCGCTCCGCCCAGGATGCGCCCGCGGCACGGCAGCAGGCCGAACAGCGTGCCCTCGAAGTCGCCCTGCACGCCCTCGTCCGTCACCTGCGCCCCGGAGGCCAGGCGCAGCCCGAGCGATTGCAGGCTGCCGTTCAGCAGCGCGGCGGGATCGGCCACCGCCTCCGCCGGCACCTTCTGGCCCGGCACGGCTGACACGTCACTCATGGAGTTCTCCTCGGCTGTGAATTTCGGGGGGGGAGGATGCGTCAAGTCGGTGCATGTCCACGCAGCGCACGAGTGAGAATGATGGCAATGTCTCCATCGTCGCTCGTGCACGTGCGCTGCATCGATGCCAGGCACCACGCGCGAACGGCAGGCTGGCGCTCCGCAATCTAATCCCCTCCGAATTCTCTGCAATATTGAACGATGTGCGATTTACATCATACACAGTGCGATGCGCATACATTCACATTGCAGCCATCGGGCGGCGATGCTTGCCTCCCGGTGCGCGGCCCCGCAGCTTCCGCGGGGGGATGAGAGGCCTTCGAGAGGTGACTGGAGGGGTGATGACGATCGATCAGCGGGTCGAAGAGCTGGGCCTGGTGCTGCCCGCGGCGTTCCGCTCGCCGACGGGCGCGGCGTATCCGTTCTCGTGGGTGCGGGTGCGCGGCAACCGCGCGTACGTCTCGGGCCACCTGCCCCTGAAGGCGGACGGGACCCTGGCGGACGAGCGCGGCAAGGTGGGCGAGGCGCTCTCCATCGAGCAGGGGGCGCGGGCCGCCCGCCTCTGCGGGCTGGCGATGCTGGGGAGCCTGCAGCGCGAGCTGGGGGAGCTGGAGCGGATCAGCGCGTGGCTGCGCGTGCTCGGGATGGTGAACGTGGCGCCCGGCACCACGCAGCTCGCGGGCGTGGTCAACGGCTTCTCGGAGCTGATCCTGGAGGTCTTCGGGCGGGAGCGGGGCGCGCACTCGCGCTCGGCAGTGGGGATGGCGGAGCTGCCGTTCGGCGTGGCGGTGGAGATCGAGGCGGAGGTCGAGATCTCGTAGCTGCGCACCATCCGCGCGCGTGGAGATTGCCATTGCGTGCATCCCTCGTGTATCTTGTGTTCCTGCTGGTTTCCCTTCCTGCCCGTTTCTTCCTGGAGATCCCCACAATGAAGAGAGCCATCCATTCCCCGCTCGCGTTGCTGCTGACGCTGGCGCCCTACGCGCTGCTGGCCCAGGGCACCTCCGTGACGCCCTCCCCGTTCGAGAGCATTCCCTGGCAGGACGGGCCCGCCACGGCCGCGATCGGCGGGGAGTCCGAGATCACCCTCCCCGAGAACTGCCGCTTCACGGGCCGCGACGGCGCGCGCCAGTTCATGATCGCCACGGAGAACCCCCCGTCCGGCGACGAGCTGGGTGTGCTGGTCTGCCAGCCGGCGGACGAGGAAGAGTCGCCGTGGTTCGTGGTCTTTACCTTCGACGAGAGCGGGTACGTCCGCGACGACGAGGGCGGCTCGCTGGACGCGGACGCGCTGCTAGCCTCCATCCGCGCCGGGACGGAGGAAGGCAACCGGGAGCGGCGGTCGCGGGGGTGGGCGGTGCTCACCATCGACGGCTGGGTGCGCAAGCCCTACTACGACGTGCAGAGCAACAACCTGACGTTCGCGATGAAGGCCACCTCATCGGACGCCTTCGAGGGGTCCACCGTGAATCACTCCGTGCGCCTGCTGGGGCGCCGCGGCGTGATGCGCGCGGACCTGGTGGTGTCGCCGGAGCAGCTGGAGACGGCCCTGCCCGCCTTCGACCGCATCGTGGCCAGCCACTCGTTCGTGGCCGGCAAGCGCTACGACGAGTGGCGCGAGGGCGACAAGGTGGCCGCGTACGGCCTGACCGCGCTGGTGGCTGGCGGCGCGGGCGCCATCGCCGCCAAGACCGGGCTGCTGGCCAAGCTGTGGAAGGTGCTGGTGGTGGCCGTCGTGGGCGTGGGGGCGTGGCTCAAGTCCCTCTTCACCGGCAAGCCGCCGACGCGCCCCGACCGGGACGCGCAGCCGTAGGCATGCCCGCGTTGGCGGCGTTCGACTGGGAGACCTTCGCCATCCTGGCCGCGCTGACGCTGTGGGATGGGCCGCGGCGCGTGCCGGAGGGCGCGTGGGTGCTGCGGCAGGTCGCGAGCTACCCGTGGGAGGCGGCCGGCGGGCCCGGAACACCCCCCGGCCGCCTGCTGCTGTCGTACTCCCCGTTCGCGGTCCGCTGCGTCGTGACCGAACCGGGGCAGCCGGGAGCGGGGCAGATGCCGTCCGCGCGCGCCGTCCGCGGCTGGACGCTGCTCCTGCGGCTGTGCGGCCTGCTGTCCATGGCCGCGCTGCTGGTGGGCGTGCCGCTGCTGACGCCCAGCTACGGCACGTACGGCCTGGCGCTGGCGCTGGGGACGGCGTTCGCCCTGTCCGTGCTGGCGGCGTGCGTGTCGCTGCTGGCGCTGCGCCGCATGGGGGTGGACGGCAGGACGGCGATGAAGACGGTGCTGCCGATGCTCTCGCCGTTCACGGCGCCCCAGGCGCCGGAGATCGTGCTGCAGCGGGTGCTGGAGGCGGTGCCGTTCGCGCGGGCGGTGCGGGTGCTGCGCCCCGGCGCGTTCGCGCAGTGGGTACGCCCGCTGGCGTACGACCACCTGCGGAGCCCGGAGCCGGCCGCCGGTTTCCCGCTCACGGCCGGCGAGGCGGCGGCGCTGGTGGCCGCCCCTCCCGCGGACGTGGAGGCGGGCGAGCGCTACTGCCCCCGCTGCGGAAGCGTCTACCTGCCGTCCGCGGCTGGCTGCCGCACCTGCGCCGGCGTCGCGCTGGCCACGGCGGGCGACGAGCCTTCGGCGCCCGAGCTCACCCACGTGGCCGCTACCCCGAACCCAGTGCCGCCTTCCCCGCCGCGCCGGCGCAGGCGCGGGCGGTCCGCGCGGCGGAAGTAGTCCTTCCCGGGCAGACGCAACGCGGGGGGGGGGGGCGGTCCCGAGCGACCGCCGCCCCCGCTCGTGCGTGGACGCATCCGTGGCGGCCAGGCCGCCGTGCGCGTGTCATCCGCCCGCGTAGCGCGTCTTCAGCTCCGCCAGCCACTCGGGCTTGTGCTTGCCGCTCTCGGCGTAGCCGATCTCCACGGCCTCCAGGACCTCGAGCGCCGCCTGCCGGCGGACGTCCGAAGCCAGGTCGTGCACCAGCACGGCCAGCGCGGCGCCCGCGTCCACCTCCTCCACGTTCCTGTCCTGCGCCGCCGAGGTGCGCACGTACCAGTTGCGCAGCCGATGCACCGTGGGCGAGTAGGGCGAGCTGCCCTCCAGGAACTTCTTCAGGCCGGTGGGGCTCATGTCGATCTCGCGCGCCACCTGCCGGAGCGAGGTGTTCTCCACCCGCGCCGCGGCAACCTCGCGGATGTGACGGATCGTCGCGGCGCGCGGATCGTCCGTGACTTGTCGGCTCATGTCGGTGTCCCTCGGTCCAACGTGGCTAAAGTGCGCGCTCACGTTGTAACCTATCACCGAAGATAAACCGAAGCAAGGGGCACGTTGCGGACGGACGCTCCCGCCGCGGCGGCAAACGAAAAGGAGGCAGGGGCGCAAACCCCTGCCTCCCTGCCTCCGTGAAGTGGGCCCACCAGGATTCGAACCTGGGACCGAAGGATTATGAGTCCTCTGCTCTAACCGCTGAGCTATGGGCCCGTCCGGCAACGAATATAGCCCGACCCACCGCCCCCCTCAACCGCGCCGAGCCCGCGTACTTCGTACTCCGTACCTCGTACTTCGTACTCACGCGCACTCACGCACTCACTTCGTCCCGAACAGCCGGTCGCCGGCGTCGCCCAGGCCGGGGAGGATGTAGCCCACGTCGTTGAGCTGTCGGTCCAGCGCGGCCGCGTAGACGTGCACGTCCGGGTGGTCGTCGAGCATGCGCTGCACGCCCTCCGGCGCGGCCACCATGCACACGAAGCGCACCCGCGTGGCGCCGCTGCGCTTGAGCGACGTCGTGGCCGCGGAGGCGGAGCCGCCGGTGGCCAGCATGGGGTCCAGCAGGATGAAGTCGCGCGCCTCGGGCGCCCCCGGGATCTTGAAATAGTAGTCCACCGGCTCCAGCGTGTCGTGGTCGCGGAACAGCC
>DASTLD010000295.1:0-9635 GCA_035715345.1 Longimicrobium sp. | reverse complement strand
GGCACACGCACCACTTCACCTTCGGCGAGAGCGTGGGGACGGAAGCGTGCCGGATGCCGGCGTGCGGGGTGGATTGGAAGCCCACGCGGCAGCCGATCTACCTCCCCGAATGGCCCGCGGCCGAGCTCCCGGCGAACGGCGCGGCCTTCACCACGCTGATGAACTGGACCGCCGGCCGCCCGCTGCGGCACGCCGGCGAGACGTGGGGGCAGAAGGACGTGGAGTTCGTCCGCTTCCTGGAGCTGCCGCGCCGCGTGCCGGGGCTGCCGCTGGCCGTGGCGGTTGGGCAGACGGGCGGCGCGGGGGCGCCCTTCCCGCGCGCCATCGCGGAGGCGAACGGGTGGCGGGTGCTGGACCCGGAGGTCTGCGCGCCGGACCCGGCGCGGTACCGGGCCTTCATCCAGGCGTCGCGCGGCGAGCTCTCGGTGGCCAAGGAGACGTACGTCAAGGCGGGAAGTGGATGGTTCTCCGGCCGCTCCGCCAGCTACCTTGCCTCGGGGCGGCCCGTGGTGACGCAGGACACCGGCTGGAGCCGCCACGTACCGGCCGGTGAGGGGCTCTTCGCCTTCCGCACCCTGGACGAGGCCGCCGCCGGCCTGGAGGCCGTCGCCGCGGACCCGGCGCGCCACGCCCGCGCCGCGCGCCGGCTTGCGGAGGAGCACTTCGACGCCCGCAGCGTCCTGCGCCGCCTGCTCGCGGACGCCGGCGCGTAGCCGGACGGACGCGCGGGGCGCGGGACCGGAACGAGGACCATTGCCGTGACGCGGCATTCCCACCCTTTCGCACGCCGGACGGACCACCTTCCACTCCATGGTGCCCCATGTACGACGAGCTGACGCAGCGGGTCATCGCCCACATCGCGCAGGTGCACGCCGTCCCCGCCGACGACATCACCCCGGAGAGCACCTTCGAGGAGCTGGACATCGACTCGCTGGGCGCGATGAGCCTGGTGGCGGACCTGGAGATCGAGATGGGGGTGGAGGTGCCCAACGAGGAGCTGCTCAAGATCAAGACGGTGGGGCAGGCCGCCGACAGCCTGGCCCGCGTCCTGGCGGGAGCGGGCGCCGCCGGGCAGGTGGAGGCCGCCGCGGCCCCGCAGGCATGACCGTGGGCGCGCGGCGGGTGGCCGTCACCGGGGTGGGCGCCATCTCGGCGCTGGGCGCGGACGCGGACGCGTTCTGGGACGCGCTCGCCGCCGGCCGCTCCGGCATCGGGCCCATCCAGGGGGTGGACTGCACCGGGCTGCGCTTCGCGAACGGGGCGGAGGTGCGCGGCTACGACCCGGCCGGCCACTTCGAGCGCAGGCAGTCGGACCTGATGGACCGCTTTGCCCAGTTCGGCGTGGTGGCCGCGCGCGAGGCGGTGGCCGCCGCCGGGGTGGAGTGGACGCCGGAGCTGCGCGAGGCGGCGGCGGTGGTCACCGGCGCCTGCGTCGGCGGGCAGGGGGCGGAGGAGCAGGGGTTCGTCGACGTCTACCAGAACGGCCGCCGCGCGCACCCGCTCACGGTGCCGCGGGTGATGATGAACGCAGCCGCCAGCCAGATCACCATGGACCTGGGGCTGCGGGGGCCGGCGTTCACCGTCTCCACCGCCTGCTCGTCGGCCAACCACGCCATCGGGCAGGCGTTCTGGATGGTGCGCTCCGGCGCGGCGGAGCTGGCGGTGGCGGGGGGCAGCGAGGCGCCGTTCGCCTTTGGCCACCTGAGGAGCTGGGACGCCATCCGCGCCGTCTCGCCCGACACCTGCCGCCCCTTCAGCCGCGACCGCAAGGGGATGGTGATCGGCGAGGGCGCGGCCATGCTGGTGCTGGAGCCGCTGGAGGCCGCGCGGGCGCGCGGGGCCGCCGTCCTGGCGGAGCTGGTGGGGTTCGGGATGTCCGCCGACGCGCACCACCTGACGGCGCCTTCCGCGGACGGCGCCGCCCGGGCCGTGCGCGCGGCGCTCCGCGACGCCGGGGTGGCCCCGGAGCGGGTGGGATACGTGAACGCGCACGGCACCGGCACCGCGGCCAACGACCCCATGGAGACCTCCGCCCTGCGCGCCGTGTTCGGTCCCCACGCGGACCGGCTGGCGGTGAGCGCCACCAAGTCCATGCACGGCCACGCGCTGGGCGCCGCCGGGGCGCTGGAGGCGGTGGCCACGGTGCTGGCGCTGCGCCACGGCCTGCTGCCGCCCACCGCCAACTTCACCGAGGCGGACCCGGAGTGCGACCTGGACGTGGTGCCCAACCAGGCGCGCCGCGCGGAGGTGGAGCACGCGATCTCCAACTCGTTCGCGTTCGGCGGGCTGAACGCGGTGCTGGCGTTCCGGACGGCCAGGGAATAGGGAATAGGGAATCGCTCGCAGGGCCCACTCCAACCGCATCCGCCCGGTGAACGACGCCGCACTCGTTGAAGCCCCGCTCTTCCATCCCCTGCTGCCGGGCGTGGCGCTGCCGGGCGACTGGTACCACGGCCCCATCCCCCGCAACATCGAGGTGGGCGAGGGGACGGTGATCGACTCGTCCTTCTGCTTCAAGCACTACTTCGCGCGGGAGCGGATCGGGCTGCGCGCGGGGCGCGGGGTGACGTTCTGGCGCACGTCGCTGGCGGCGGAGGAGAACGGCCTCATCGAGATCGGCGATTTCTGCTACCTGGCCAACGCGTCGCTGGCGTGCACAGAGCGCATCACCCTGGGCTCGCACGTGGTGGTGGCGGGCGGCGTGACGATCGTGGACTCCGACTTCCACCCGCTCTCCCCGGCGGGCCGCCTGGCGGACACGGTGGCGCTCTCCACGCGCGGCGACCGCGCCCGGCGTCCCGCCTTCGACGTGCGCCCGGTAGTGGTGCGGGACGACGTGTGGATCGGCTACAACGCCACCATCCTCAAGGGCGTGACCGTCGGCGCCGGCGCCGTGGTGGCGCCCGGCGCCGTCGTCGTCCGCGACGTGCCCCCCGGCGCCCACGTCGCCGGCAACCCCGCACGCCCGGTCGAGAGTGCGTGAGTGCGAAAGTGACACCCGCTGGCTGTAACCTGTCCCCTGTAACCTGTAACCTGTTCCCTATTCCCCTCCACCCTCCGATGCGTCCCCCACTCCACCTCGCCCACGACTGGTACCCCCGCGGCATCGCGGGCAACGTCGTCCTGGGCCAGGACGTGTACCTGGACAGCGCCTACGGATTCGCGGCGTTTCACTCGCGGCGCGAGCCCGGCGCGGTGCTGGGGGACGCATGCGGCGCATACGACCGCGCCACCCTCGTCGTCGGGCCCGATGGTCAGGTGACGGTGGGCCCGTACACGGTGCTCAACGGCGTGTACCTGGTCTGCGGCGACCGCATCTCCATCGGCGCGCACTGCCTGCTGGCGTGGGGCGCGGTGATCACCGACTCGTGGAGCCCCGCGCGGGTGCCGGTGGAGGCGCGGCGGGCCGCCCTCCGCGCGTCGGCGGCGGACCCGCGGCGCGTCTTTCCCGCTCCCGGCCCGCCGCGCCCGGTCACGGTGGAGGACAACGTCTGGGTAGGATTCGACTCGGTGGTCCTCCCCGGCGTCACGCTGGGGCGCGGCTGCGTCATCGGGTGCAGGACCGTCGTCGACGCGGACGTCCCGCCGTACGCCGTGGTCGCCGGCAGCCCGGCGCGCGTGCTCCGCGCCCTGGATCCCGACGACACCGACGAGGTGCGCCGGCGCGCGCTGGTGGAACGCGCCCGCGCGTGAAGCTGCGCATCGTCGTGCTGGGCTACGTGGTGCGCGGGCCCATCGGGGGGATGGCGTGGCACCACCTGCAGTACGTGCTGGGCCTGGTCCGGCTGGGGCACGACACCTGGTTCGTGGAGGACAGCGACGACTACCCCGGGTGCTACGACCCGTCGCGCCACGTGGTGGACACCGATCCCGCGTACGGGCTGGCCTTTGCCGCGGACGCGTTCGACCGCCTGGGCATCGGCGGGCGCTGGGCGTACCACGACGCGCACGGCGGCGGGTGGAGCGGGCCGGCGGCGGGGCGCGCGGCCGACGTCTGCCGGAGCGCGGACATGGTCCTGAACCTCTCCGCCGTCAACCCGCTGCGGCCCTGGCTGGTGGAGGTTCCGCGGCGGGTGCTGATCGACACGGACCCCGTGTTCACCCAGCTCCGCCACCTGCAGGATGCCGCCGCGCGCGCCGCCGCCGCCCTGCACACGCACTTCTTCTCCTTCGGCGAGGGCATCGCGCGCGGCGGCGCCTGCGTGCCGGACGACGGCTTTCCCTGGCGCCCCACGCGCCAGCCCATCGTGCTCGATGCGTGGCCGGTGACGCCCGGGCCGGCGGACGGGCGCTTCACCACCGTGATGCAGTGGGACAGCTACCCGGCCCGCGAGCACGGCGGCCGCCGCTACGGGATGAAGAGCGAGTCGTTCGCCCCGTACCTCGGCCTGCCGGCGCGCACCGGCCGCGCGTTCGAGATCGCGCTGGGCAGCGAGTCCGCCCCGCGCGAAAGGCTGCGCGAGCACGGGTGGATGCTGCGCGACCCGCTGGAGGTGACGCGCGACCCGTGGACGTACCAGCGGTACCTGGCGCAGTCGAAGGCGGAGTTCAGCGTGGCCAAGCACGGCTACGTGGACGCGCGCAGCGGCTGGTTCAGCGAGCGCACGGCCGCGTATCTGGCCGGCGGCCGCCCGGCGCTGGTGCAGGACACCGGCTTCTCCGCCTGGCTCCCGACCGGCGCCGGCCTCCTCCCCTTCTCGTCCCCCGACGAGGCGGCCGCGGGGGCGGAGGAGATCGACCGCCGCTACGCCTTCCATTGCCGCGCCGCCCGCGAGGTGGCCGAGCAGTGCTTCGGCTCGGACGTCGTGCTCGGGGAGCTGCTGGAGGGGGTCGGGTGACGCGCCTCACCATGGACCTGGTCGTCTGCACGTACGACAACGGGGCGCTGCTGGAGCGGACGCTGGAGGCGATGTCGCGGCTGCGCGTGCCGGAGGACGTGCGGTGCGGCGTGCTGGTGGTGGACAACAACTGCACCGACGGGACGCCGGAGGTGGTGGCACGGTGGGCAGCGGCCTTCCCGATGCCGCTCTCGACGGTCCGCGAGCCGCGGCAGGGGCTGACCCCGGCGCGCCTGCGCGGGGGTCACGGAGACGGACGGGGAGTGGATCGCGTTCGTGGACGACGACTGCCTGCTCGCGGAGGACTGGGTGGAGCAGGCGGCCCGCTTCGCGGCGGAGCACCCGGCGTGCGGCGCCTTCGGCGGCCGCGTTGTGCCGGAGTGGGAATCGGACCCGCCGCCCTACGTGCTGGAGCACCGCTACGCCTACGCGGCCAAGCAGCACGGCGACACGCCGCACCGCCGGCCCTGGCTGGCGGGCGCGGGGATGGTGGTGCGCAGGACGGCGCTGGAGGCGTGCGGCTGGACCGCGCGGCAGCTCCTGGAGGACCGGATCGGCGGCCGGCTGGTCTCCGGCGGAGACGTGGAGATCGGGCTGCGCATCGCGGCGGGGCACGAGGTCTGGTACGCCCCCGAGCTCATGCTGCGCCACGTGATCCCCGCGCGGCGCATGACCCGGCCGTACCTGCGGCGCATCACCTTTGGCCTGGGCGCCAGCCGCCACCACGCCGCCGCGCTCACCTGGACGCGCTCCTATCCTGCGTGGCTCCTCTGGTCCCTGGCCGGCGCCGCGGGATTCCTGGCGATGGGCGTCCGCCGCCTTGTCCGCCCGCGCGCGGGCGTGGACGCGGCGCTCGCGTTCAGCCCCTTCCTGGGCTGGTGCGCGGCGATGCGCGAGATGCTGCGGAAGGACGCCGGGCAGCGGCGCGCGCTGCTCGGCTGCGCGGCGGCGCACCGTCCCCCGCGGTGAGCACGGGCGGGAAGGGCCGACGGACCGGCCTCGACCTCTTGCCTCGAACGGATCACCCGACGCGCCACCGGAGGAACATGCCCCGTCCCAGGCCGCTCTTCGTCATCGGCAACAAGCGCTCCGGCAGCACGCTGATGGCCAACCTGCTGAACGCGCACCCGCGGGTGTTCGTCTCCCACGAGTCCGACATCCTCTGGATCCTGTACCAGGCGCGCGACGGGCAGCCCGCCCGCTACGTCCGCCATCCGCTGGACAGCGAGAAGATGATGAGCTCCACCGTGCGGAGCTGCCGGCGCATCCTGGGCGACACGCTGGGCCATCCCCCCACGCACGAGCAGATCGTGGAGGCGTTCCAGCGGGTGGAGGAGCGGCTGATGGACCAGTACTTCCACCCGCCCCTCAAGCAGCGGGTCAAGCGCGCGGTGCTCCGCGCGGGCAAGGACCGCTCGCCGCGCAACCTGTGGCGCGCGTTCCGCGACCAGTCCCGGCTTCCGCGCAAGCGCGACCTGGCCTGGCTGGGCGACAAGAAGCACGCGCAGTACCTGGACCCGGCGCTGCAGCCCTTCATCCGCGCCCATTTTCCCGACGCGCGCTACGTGCACGTGATCCGCGACCCGCGCGGCGCCGTGGCCAGCGTGCTGGAGGCCGCGCGCCGCTGGGACGTGATGCCGGACTACTTCCGCGGCCCGGTGGAGCAGGTGCTGGAACGGTGGGCCATCAACGAGGAGTGGGTGCTGCGGATGAAGGAGGACCTCGGCGATGCCGTCCTCACCGTGCGCCTGGAGGACGTGTGGCGGGAGCCGCTGGAGATCGCGAACCGGCTGCTGGCGTTCCTGGAGCTGGACCCGACGGACGATTTCGCCGCCCAGGTCCCGCGGCTCCTCCACCGCCGCGACCCGAACGCGAAATACGCATCCTTTGCACTCCCCGAGGTGCCGCGGGCCCGCCGCATCATGGAGATCTACGGCTACGGAGCGGAGGCACGCCCGCTGGCGGAGACCGGCTCCGGGTCCGGCACCGGCGCCTGAGCCGAACCCGCCAGCGCGCGGTAGCGCGCCAGGTCGTCGTGGAACGCGGGGCCTTCCGCCGCGATCGCCTCGTCCATCCACTCGTTCGCGAAGCGGTGCAGCTCGGCGTCCAGCGCGTTGCGGGCGCGGAGGGCGTCGAGGGTCGACGGCGGCAGCGAATGGGTCGGGCGGCGGGCGGGGTTCACGTTGCGCGGCCAGGACCCCACCTCCCGGGTCCACCCCAGGCGCCGGTTGAGGAGGACCAGCGTCTCGTCGAAGCGCTCCGTGACGCCCACGACGGCAAAGTGCCGCCGCAGGTTCTCCTTCGCGGTCTCCAGCATGCCCCGCGTGCACCGGCCGGTCTCCGGGTCCGCGCCGGCGATGCGGCGCACCTGGTCGTTGTCGGCCTCCCGGAACGGCGGGGCGACGGCGAACTCCTCCAGGCTCATCCGCTCGTCCAGCTTCAGGTAGTGGTACAGCGAGACCACCCGCTCGACGGGATCGCGCAGCAGCGTGACGTACGTCCACGGCCGCCCCACGTGCTCGTGGATGCCGAACCAGAAGTGCCCGATCACGGCGCGCAGGTCGGCGCGGCCCAGCGCGGGGCGGATGTAGTCCGGCACCCGCAGGTCCGCCTCCTTGAAGAAGCCGTAGGGGATGAAGAGGACGCCCGCGCTCAGCAGCCCCCCGTCGTGGTCCTCCGGGCCATGCGCCTGGCCGTAGACGTACTCGCCCAGCGTGGTGCCGCCGGCCTTGGGAACGTGCAGGAAGAGGACGGTGGGCGCGCCGGCCTCCGCCTGCGCCGGCACCCCCGCCGCCGCGCCGCCCGCCGCGGGGCGCGGCTGCAGCGCCGTCCGGGCCACGCGCGGCAGCCACCCGGCGAACGGCATGGCGATCAGCGGCAGGCGGGTGTCCAGCCGGAGCGCGTCCTCGTCCACGTCCACGGTCCCGCTGACGCCGATCCCCTGCACGGACAGGGAGAAGGTGAAGGTGCTGCCCTCCCACGAGCCCCGCAGGTCGGAGAAGCCCCGGGCCCACTCCGCCGTGGCCTTGAGCCGCGCCACGGCTTCCGCCCGTCCAAGGTCGTGCGCTACGTCCGTCCGGTACCTGGGCATGGGTCGCGGGTCCGCGTGGCGGGGGGAAAGGACGCGCGGAGCGGCGGGAGCCACCGCCGCCCGGCCGTCAGACGTCGAACTCGGGGAAGATCTCCAGCAGCAGGCGCTCCCTGCGGCGGACGCGGTCCTTGAGCTCGGGGGTGTAGTAGCCTTCCCAGCGCTGGCCGTCGCTCCGCCCCTTTCCGGGGAGCACCCTGCCCATCGCCAGGATGAACGCGGCGTCCTCCGCCCGGTAGCCCCGCTCCAGGAGAAAGGCGTGCAGGCCCTCCCGCACCCGCTCGGTGGGGACGAAGCGGATGGGGGGCATGGCGCGCCGGCGCGCCTCGGGGTCCCGCAGCACGTCGTCGGGCCAGGCGCGGGCCCGCTCCGGGTCGCGGAAGTAGAAGCGGATGAACTGGCGCGTCCAGGCGCCCCGGCCCTCCTCGTCCGGGTCGCCCATCGCGGCGTCCCACAGCTCCACGAACTCCGCGAACGACAGGTCGGGAAAGCGCGGGAAGCGCCGCCGGAAGCTGGGAACGGCCGCGAGGTGGCGGCGCGTCTCCCGGCGGCGCCACCACCCGAACTCGTACTGCGACACGTACATCTCGTACGGGCCCCGCACCGTGGCCAGCACGGGCTTGTCCCGGTGCGGCGCCGGCACGCTGGCGTAGGTCCCGTGCTTGGGGTTCTGGTAGGTGAAGGTCCCGTACGGTCCGCCGTTGCGCGTCACCCGTCCGCGCAGCACGGTCTCCAGGCGCAGCCGCGTGGTCCACTCCA
The DNA here is from genome assembly GCA_035715345.1 of Longimicrobium sp. Lineage (GTDB taxonomy): Bacteria > Gemmatimonadota > Gemmatimonadetes > Longimicrobiales > Longimicrobiaceae > Longimicrobium. Next base: position 950 of record DASTLD010000295.1, on the reverse strand, counting down.
GCCCGTGCAGCCGCAGCAGCGCCGCGGTGACGAAGCTGCCGCCCGTCTTGGGCTCGTGCAGGTAGACGAAGCGGTCCGTGAAGATCATGGCGGCGAGGGAGCGATGGACCCGGCCGCACGGGAAAGACGCACAGGAGCGGCGCGGCGGGCACGCTTCGCAAGATGCCAGGGCGGAGGCCGGGCGCGCAACGGCGGCGTCTGCGCCCGAACCGTCCGGAACTACGTTGACAAGCCGGTCTCGCGTTCGCACCGTCTACGGCGAGGGCGGACGGCGAGAGACGCCTCCGCCGGATGCCGGTGAAAGACCCCCGGCCCCTCTTTCCAGGGCAGCCTCATCACGTGACGCCGGACGCGCGGGAGCCGGTGGTGGCGCTGGTGGACTTCAGCCAGCTCGTCGAGGACTACCTCGACGGCATCGGCGCCTCGCTCGACGCGTTCCTGGGCGAGATGAGCGGCGGCTGGATGTTCGGCTACATCGACGCGCTGCGCACGGCCGGCGTGCGCACGGTGCTGGTCCTGGTCTCCGCGCGCGTGGCGGCGCCGGAGCGCCGGCGGCACGCGGCCACCGGCGCCGCGGTGTGGGTGCTCCCCGCGCCCCGCGCCTACCGCCTGGTGCGCCGGCGGGTGCTCAACCCGTACGCGGGCACCGTGGCAGAGGCGTGCGGCGGCGTGCGCGGGGCGGACCGCGCCCTCTGCGCCGCGCTGCTGGAGGCGGCGCCGTACCTCTCCACGCCGCTGGCGCACCTGGGGCGCGTGCTGCGGCGCGAGCGCTGCCGCGCGGTGCTCTGCCAGGACTACGAGCACGGGCGCTTCGACGCGTGCCTGCTGCTGGCGCGCGCGCTGCGCCTGCCGCTGTTCGCCACCTTCCAGGGCGGCGACGCGTCGGCGGGGCGGCTGGAGCGGCTGGCGCGCGGGCCCGCCCTGCGCGCGTGCGACGGGCTGGTGGTCGC
>DASTLD010000294.1:0-9450 GCA_035715345.1 Longimicrobium sp. | reverse complement strand
GGAGCGAGGATGCCCTCTGAGGCGGCCGCGCACCCGGGGCTCGCGGGCGGCGGTCGGCTGCACCCGCTGACGGTGGGGTTCGCCGCGTTCGGCATCGCGCGGCAGTTCCTGTGGCCGGCGCTGCTGGGCGGCTTCAGCATGGGCGACGGCGAGCTGGGGCGCGCGCTGCCCTGGTTCCTGCTCATGCTCTCCATTCCCTCCCTGATCGGCGCGTCGCTCAAGTACGCCACCTTCCGCTACGGCCTGGCCGGCGACGAGCTCACGCTGCGCTCCGGTGTGCTGAGCCGCCGCCACCGGGTGATTCCCGTGTCGCGCGTGCAGAACGTGGAGGTGCGGCAGAACCTGGCCGCGCGGGTCTGCGGCGTGGCGGAGCTGCGCGTGGAGACGGCCGGCAGCGGCGCGGAGGCGGAGGCGGTGCTGGCGGTGATCGCCGCGGCGGACGCGCAGCGCCTGCGCACGGAGCTGCTGGCCCGCCGCCGCGCCGCCATGCCCGTCGCCGCCGCGGTCGGCGGAGCGGACGCCGCGGACCCGGCGGAGGCCGCGCCCCCGCTGGCGCGCCTGGCCATGGGCGACCTGGTGCTGGCGGGGGCCACGGCCAACGAGGCGGGCGTGATCGCGGCCGCGCTGCTGGGCTCGCTGCAGGTGGTGGAGGACGTGCCGTTCCTGAGCACCGCCCTGCAGGGGCTGCTGGAGGCCGCGCCGGTGGAGCCCTCCGGCCCCGGGCTGGTGCTGGTGGTGGCGGGCGCCGCGGTGCTGCTGCTGCTGGCGGGATGGATCATCTCCGTGATCGGCGCTGTGGTGCGCTATTACGGCTTCACGCTACGCCGCGACGGCGGCGAGCTGCGCAAGCGCTACGGCCTGCTGACCGTGCACGAGGCCAGTGTGCCGCTGGAGCGCGTGCAGGCCATCCGCGTGGAGGAGTCGGTGCTGCGGCGGCCGCTGGCGCTGGCGTCGCTGATGATCGAGACGGCGGGCGGCACGCCCGGCCAGCAGGGCGGGGCGGAGGCGTTCGTGCCCCTGGCGGCGCGCACGCGCGTGGCCGGGCTGGTGCGCGGCATCTGGGAGGAGATGGACTTCGACGCCGTGGAGCTGCGGAAGGTGCACCCGCTCGCGGTGCGGCGGATGGCGTGGCGCTACCTGGTCGCGATGGCGTGGTTCGGCTCCGTGGGCGTCTTCGGGACGTGGATGGCGGGGCTGGTGACGCCCACGCCGGAGCTGGGGCTGGCGCTGCTGGTGCCCGTGCTGGTGCTGCCCTGGCTGCTGGCGCGCTGGCAGTACGCGCACCGCGGCTGGGCGCTGGTGCCGGGCTTCATGATTGCCCGCAGCGGCGCGTTCAACCGCGTGACGTGGATCGTGCCGGACCGCAAGCTCCAGACGCTGCACCGCACGTCCAGCCCCTTCCAGCGGCGGCTGGGGCTGGCGTCGCTGGTGGTGGACACGGCCGCCGGCGGTCGCCAGGCCGCGGTGATCGACCTGGCGGAGGAGGACGCGGAGGCGCTGCTGGAGGCGCTGGCGGAGCGCGTGCGCGCCGCGGCCCTGACCCTCACCCTGCCCGCCTCCCCGGCGCGCGACGTCGTCGCGCCCGGCGAGGCGGGCTGTCCCTCTCCCGCAAACGGCGCGGGAGAGGGCGAAGGTCCGCGCGTGGCGGAGGCGCCGGTGCCGGGGTAGGGTTGCGCCGCAGGGCGATGACCGCGCAGCAGGACGAGAAGAGTCCCCCGGGCCGCGCTGGCCCGGGGGACTCCGTTTCGTTCAGGAGATTCGGTGCGTCAGCAGTAGACCTCGCCGCACATCGGCTCGTACTCCACGTACACGTAGTGCTCGGGCGACGTGACCACGGAGGTGCCGGACGTCACGGTGACGCGCACGTAGAAGGAGCGGATCCCCGCGGCGCGCGAGTAGAAGGGCGAGTTGGTGCCCACGTTCGTCCACGTCGAGGTGATCTCCGTGCGGTACTGCCACTGGTAGGAGTAGGTGCCGGTGCCGCCGGTCACGATCGCCTCCCAGGAGCCGCTCTCGCCGTTCATGAGGTAGTCCGATCCCGAGACGCTCACCGTCAGCGTGCCGCCGGGGATGTTGACGTCCACCAGGTGCGTATCCGAGGCGCTCACCCCGCCGGAGGTCACCGTCACGCGCAGTTCGAAGTCCGCGTCGCCGGCGGCCACGCTGCGGGAGTAGCTGGACGAGTTGGTGCCCACGTTGGTCCAGGTGGCGCTGCCCTGCGTGCGGTACTGCCACTGGTAGGTGTACGTCCCGTTGCCGCCGCACGCGCTGGCCGTCCACGTGTAGGTGCCCGCGGTGGTGATGCTCGCCGGCCCCGAGATGGTGGTGCAGACCGGCGTCACGGCGGCGCGCGCGCGCACCAGGCCGTAGCCGAAGTACACGTCCTTGCCCGCCGCGCCCAGGTCCTCGGCGGTGTTGAACAGGTGGTTGACGATCTGGGTGTTGGTCCAGGTGGGGTACTTGGACTTGATCAGCGCCGCCACGCCCGCCACGTGCGGCGAGGCCATGGAGGTGCCGCACAGCGTGCCGTAGCTGTTGCCGCCGATGGTGCTGTAGGCGGAGAACGGCGCCGCCAGGTCCACGTGCGAGCCGTAGTTGGAGTACCCGCTGCACCCCGTGGTGCCGCTGGACGCGAACGTCTTGTTGCTGTTCACGCCGGACACGCCGATCACGTTGGTGTAGGCGGCCGGGTAGATGGTCGTGTTGCTCAGGTTGTTGCCCGCGGCCGCCACGATCACGATGCCGTTGGCCCACGCCTGCGAGACGGCCGTGGACTGCGCCGCGTCGTAGGGCTGGCTCAGGCTCAGGTTCATGACGTGGGTGTTGAAGATGCCCGCGTTGATGCCGGCCGTGACCTCGTCCGTGGGGCAGCTCCCGAAGTCGGTGCAGGCGCCGTACATGAACACGTCCGCCGCGGCGATGCCCGGCGCCACGCCCACCACGCCGATGGTGTTGTTGCGCGCGGCGGCAATGCCCAGCACGTGCGTGCCGTGCCACGACGCCGTGCTGGCGTCGGCGCACCCGGTGTACACGCCGGAGCAGTTGGCGCTGGGCACGGCCGGCAGGTCCGCGTGGCCCTGCTGGTGGCCGGTGTCGATGATCTCCAGCTTGGCGCCGGCGCCGGTGGCGCCCTGCGCGGACCAGAAGGTGGGCGCCTCCACCATGGTGATGCCCCAGGGCGTGGTCTGCGCCTGGATGGTGCCGTACTGGCGCGGCTCCACGAAGTCCACCAGCGGGTGCGCGGCCAGCTCCTCCGCGGCCTGCGGCGTCATGCGCACGCGCGCCGCGCCGATGCCGTCCAGCAGTTCCACCACCTCCACGCCCTTGCGGCCCAGCAGCTCCAGGCCGGCGCGCACCGTCCCGGCGGTCACCGCGCCGCGGTGGCCGGTGGCCAGCGCGCGGGCGCTGCCCGGCTCCTTGAACGCCACCACCGCGTAGCCCCCGCCCTGTGCCACCGCGTCCGCCAGCGCCGCGGGGTCGTTGTCCCACTTGCGCGGCGCCGCGGGCAGGTCGATGCGCACCGCCGGCACGTCGCGCGGGGCGCGCGGGCTGGCCGCCAGCGCGGGCGCGGCGGTCTCCGCCTCCTGCTCTCCGCGCGGCGACACCGGCAGGTCCGAGCAGGCCGCCAGCAGGGCCACCAGCGCCGCGGCACCTGCTCTCGCCACGGCATGTTTTACCTGAAACTGCATGCGTCCTCCGAGAATGATCGCGCGGCGTGCCGCTGCCCTCCCGCGGTGAACGGGGTGAGCGGCTGCCGCTGGAGAAGGCGCCGGACAGAGCCCCGAGAGAGGCATCTGCCGCGGCGACGGGTGTTTCCATTTATAGCGGCGGATAATGGTATTGCGCAAGGCCGGGATGATCGGGGGGGAGCCTGGCCGGATCGGGCGGGTCGATGAGGATGCAGCGCGAGGCCGAAGCAAGTCGGTGTGCGACAGGTGTTTGCGCATCTTGTGACGTATAATGTAGTCGAAGGGGGTCCGATGAGAATCCGCTTCCCACGGGGCGCGGAAAGCCCCCGGAGCCCTTCGGCTCCGGGGGCTTCCCCATCCTGCTAGCGAAACCGTTACTCTTCCGGCTCGCAGCCGGAGACGCAGTTGTCGATCGGCTCTCGTTGGACCGCGACGTAGTGGTCGTCCGTCGCGTTGCCGCCCGCCGCGGTCGCGGTGACCCGCAGGTAGAACGGCGAGAGGCCGGCGGTCCGGGAGTACGACGGCCCCGTGCCGACCGCCGTCCAGGTGGTGCCGCTGGCCAGGCGGTGCTGCCACTGGTAGGTGACGGTGCCGCTGGCGCCGGTCACGCCCGCCTGCCAGGTGCCGGTCTCTCCCGGCAGCAGCTCGGCGGGCCCGGCGATGGCCACGGCCATGTCCGGCGCCGGGAGGCTGACGGCCACGAGGTGCGTATCCGACCCCGTCGATCCCGCCGAGGTCACCGTCACGCGCAGCTCGAAGGGCGCGCTGCCCGCCGCCACGGAGCGGGAGTACGCGCTGCCGGTGCCCACGTTGGTCCACGTGGCGGCGCCCTGCACGCGGTGCTGCCACTGGTACGTGTACGCGCTGACGCCGCAGGCGGCGTTCGCCTGCCAGGCGTAGGTGCTCGCCGCCGTGATCGAGGACGGGCCGGTGATGTTCGGGCACGGGACCGGCGCCCGCGCGCGGACGATGCCGTAGCCGTAGTAGATGTCCTTGCCCGGGGCGCCGCGGTCTTCCGCCGTCGCGAAGAGGTGGTTCACGATCTGGACGTTGGTCCAGGTGGGGTTCCTGGCCCTGACCAGCGCGGCCACGCCTGCCACGTGCGGCGCGGCCATGGAAGTGCCGCACATCACGCGGTAGGCGTTCACGCCCACGGTGCTGTTCGCCTGGAAGGGTGCCGCCAGGTCCACGTGCGTGCCGTAGTTGGAGTAGTTCTCGCTGTTGGGATAGGGGCCGGGGCAGACCGTGTTGCCTTTCGCCGCGAACGACTTGTCGGGCAGCACGCCGGACACCCCGATCACGTCCTTGTACGCCGCGGGATAGGCCTCCGGGTTGTTGCTCATGTAGTTCCCCGCCGCCGCCACGATCACCACGCCTTCGCTCCACACACGGGCCACCGCGTTCGCCATCCCCGCGTCGTAGACGGAGAGGATGATGCTGATGCTGATGACGTCGACGTAGGTCCCCGCGACGATCCCGGCCGTCATTGCGTCCGAGGGGCAGGAGAGGCCGTGGCAGGCACCGTACACGAACACGTCCGACGGGAGGATGCCGGGCGCCACGCCCACCACGCCGATGCCGTTGTCGCGCGCGGTCACGATGCCCAGGACGTGCGTCCCGTGCCAGAATATGCCCTGGACGTCGGCGTCGTCGCATCCGCCGTGAACGCCGGCGCAGTTCGCGGTGGGCACGGCCGGCAGGTCCTCGTGGCCCTGCTGGTGGCCGGAGTCGATGATCTGGATGCGGGCGCCCGCGCCGCGGGTGCCCTGCAGGGACCAGAACGTGGGCGCCTCCACCATGTGAATGCCCGCCGGCGTGGTCTGCGCCGCCACCGTGCCGTACTGCCGGGGCTCCACGTAGTCCACCAGTGGGTGTCCCGCCAGCTCCTGCGCGGCTTGCGGCGTCATGCGCACGCGCGCGGCGCCCATCACGTCCAGCAGCTCCAGCACCTCCACGCCGCTGCGCTCCAGCAGCTCCAGGCCGGCGCGGACCGTCCCGGCGGTCACCGCGCCGCGGTTGCCGGTAGCCAGCGCGCGGGCGCTGCCCGGCTCCTTGAACGCGCCACCACCGCGTAGCCGCTCCCCTGCGCCACGGCGTGCGCCAGCGCGGTGGGGTCGCCGTCCCATGGCCGCGGGGCGGGCGGCAGGTCCATGCGCACCGCCGGCACGTCGCGCGGGGTGCGCTCCGGGGCCTGCCGCGCGGGCGCGGAGGCGTGGCCGTCCGCCGCCGCACGCGGCGTGGACGGCAGGTCCGAACAGGCGGCGAGGGCCAGCAGCAGCAGGGCGGGAGTCGAGGCCGGGATCCGTCGTAGTAGCATGATGAGGCCTGTGGATGAAAGAAAAGCGGGTCTCGGCCGGCGCCGGAGAGGTCCGGGGCCGGGAACCCGCGGCGTACCGCGCGCCAGCCGCGGGATGGCGGCCGCCGGGCGGAGGCGGTGGCTTGCGGGGGATGGGGTACGCGGCGAAGGGGTCCTGCGGAGCGTGGCGTGCGCGTCCCGCGTTGCCCGCGGGAAGATGGCGGGGCTGGACGCGGGCCCGGCGCGTCACCGACGGTGGCGCGGGGCAAGGCGGCGGCCAGGGGCCGGACGTCCCGGCGGCGCGTGTCTCATCTGCCGGACCCGCAACGGCTTGGCGGCGGTCCGGGCTCGTCCCCCGGCTCCGCGCCACGCTCGTCTGCTGTGGCAGCATCTCCCCAGCGGAGACATACGCGCCCCGGAGGTGCGAGCGGCGACGGCCTTCCCGTCGTCCACATCTCCCATCCCCTCAACCCGTTAGCACTCCCCTTGCACAGGAGCGGCGCCCATGCGCGGGCGCACGGCCCGTCGCGGACGGGGACCCGGGGAGCAACGGAGGCGCGGATGCGCTGGGGAGGCTTGCGGCCGAGCGGCAACGTGGAGGACCGGCGCGGCATGGGCGGCGGCGGCCTGGCCGTCGGGGGCGGCATCGGCACCATCGTGGTGGCGCTGATCGTGATGCTGCTGGGCGGGAACCCGGGCGCCATCCTGGGCGGCGGCGGGGAGCCCGGCGGCGCGCCTCCGCAGCCCGGCGACCGGCCGGCGGAGGAGGACTCGCTGGCGCTGATGACGCGGCACATCCTGGGCGGCACGGAGGACGTGTGGAGCGCCATCTTCCAGCGCGAGGGGCAGACGTACGAGCCGGCGCGTCTGGTGATGTACACGGGCGGCACCAGCACCGCGTGCGGGTACGGGCAGGCCGCCATGGGCCCGTTCTACTGCCCGGGCGACCGCAGCGTGTACGTGGACCTGAGCTTCTACCGCGACCTGCGCGACCGCTTCGGCGCGCCGGGCGACCTGGCTCAGGCGTACGTGGTGGCGCACGAGGTGGGGCACCACGTGCAGACGCTGACCGGCACCTCGCAGCAGGTGAACTCCGCCAGCCGGCGCGTGAGCAAGACGGAGGCGAACGAGCTGTCCGTGCGCCAGGAGCTGCAGGCGGACTGCTACGCCGGGCTGTGGGTGCACCACCAGTCGAAGATGACGCAGGACTTCCTGGAGCCCAACGAGGTGCAGGAGGCGCTGGCCGCCGCCTCCGCCATCGGCGACGACCGGCTGCAGAAGGAGGCGCAGGGCCGGGTGGTGCCGGAGAGCTTCACCCACGGCAGCAGCGAGCAGCGCATGCGGTGGTTCCAGCGCGGCTACCAGTCCGGCGACCACAACCAGTGCGACACCTTCAACACCAGCCAGCTCTGATCGCGGCTGGCTGAACGCGAGACGACGCACACAGCCCCGGGAGTGGATTCCGCTTCCGGGGCTTCGTCTCTTCGGGGATGTGCGGGGGTGGCGGAGCGCGGCGCGAGGGCGGGCGCCCCCACCCGCTCGCTTAGGCTCGCACCCTCCCCCAAGTCTGGGGGAGGGTTGGTGGTCTGCGCGCGGGACCAGCCGTCGCGCAGTTCAGGTCTCCCCCTCTCCCGCGCCGCGTGCTTGGGGTTGTCCGGATGCTCGGGACTGCGCGGGCGCGGGGGAGGGGGCCCGGGGGGTGGGGCACCCGCTGTAGAACGCCGCTCCGCTCACCAGCCAGGCTCCCCTCCTCTCCCGCTCCGCGGGGGAGGAGGGGCGGGGGGGAGGAGGGGGCCTCCGCGCATGCGAGGCACCCCGCGGCCCCACGCGATCACAGCCCCGTGAGCGACCTGCGTCGGCGGCGCCGCACCGTCAGTTGCGCGCCGGCATGGGCAGGACGCCGAACGCCTCGTACATCTCGTTGGGGCGATAGACGACGCCGTCCTTGACGACCAGCTCCACGCGGCGGATGTCGGAGATGCTGCGCGCCGGGTCGCCGTCCACCAGGATCACGTCCGCCAGCTTGCCGGGGGCGATGGACCCCAGCCGGTCCGCCCGCCGCGCCACCGTGGCCGCGCCCAGCGTGGCGATGCGCAGCACCTCCGGCGCGGGGATGCCGGCCTCCACGTACAGCTCCAGCTCCCGGTGCAGCGCGAACCCGGCCATGTTGTCCGTGCCGGGCACGATGGTCACGCCCGCGTCGTACAGCAGCTTGACCAGCTCCATCATCCGCCGCCACGAGTCGCGGTAGCGCTGGTCCATCCCCTCCGGCACCGGCAGCCCGCCGGTCAGGAAGCCGCGGCGCACGTTGGCCGGCATGCGGTCGGCCACCGCCGCGAACGTGGGCGAGACGACCCCCTCGCGCGCGATGAACATCCCCTCGAACGCGGACATGGTGGGGTCCACCACGGTGCCGCGCTCCCTGAGCAGCGCCACGAACTCGCGCACCGCGGGCGAGGACAGGTCGATGTCCGCCGCCTGCTGCGCCGGGCCCACGAAGCGCTGCGGCGTGCGCGTATCCAGCGAGTCCGGCAGGAAGTTGAGCACCATCATGTTGACGTGCTGCACCTCGTCGTAGCCGGCAAGCACCACGTCCGCGGCGCGCATCCCCTCCGGCACGTGGCCGCTGACCCGCATCCCCCGCCGGTGCGCCTCGTCCGCGATCACCGGAACGAGCTTGGGATCGAGCGAGCTGTACATCTTGATGTGCTCGTAGCCGTGGTCCGCGTACCACGCCACGGCCGCCCGCGCCTCCGCCTCCGTGGCCGCGCGGCTGCCTACCGGGCTGGAGAAGGGGCCGGGGCCGTCGATGAAGCCCGCCAGCACGATGCGCGGGCCCAGCCCGGTGCCCGCGTTCCACTCGCGCGCCAGGCGCGGCGTGGCCACGGAGTCGTTGCCCAGGTCGCGCACGCTGGTGACGCCCGCCGCCAGGTGCAGCAGGCCGTCGGAGAGGCCCGCGTGCACGTGCATGTCCCACAGGCCCGGCAGCAGCGCCTTGCCGCGCGCGTCGATCACCGTGGCCCCCGCGGGCACGGCGGTGGTGGCGTCCGGCCCCACGGCGGTGATGCGGTTGCCGGTGATGACCACGGTGGTGCCCGGCCGGCTGGCGCCCGTCTCCGCGTCGAACAGGTTGGCGTTGCGGAACACCACCGGCGCCGTCTGGCGATGGGACAGGCGGCGCGCCAGGTCCGCCATCCACGCCTCCTGCGCCTGGTCCTGCACGCGGAACAGCGCGGGCAGCGCCTCCTGCCACCCCTCCTGCACCAGCGCGAACCACTCGCTCCCGGCCGCGAAGAACCGGCGGTCGGGGTCCAGCCAGAGGCGGTACGGCTCGAAGCCGAAGCCGGTGATGCTGTACTGCGCCACCCGCCGGGTGCGGCCCCCGGCGGTCACGTCCATCTCGCCCACGGAGTCCAGGCGGATGCGGCCCTCCGGCAGCAGCGGCAGCGAGCGGTCCGGCGAGGC
>DASTLD010000293.1:0-8530 GCA_035715345.1 Longimicrobium sp. | reverse complement strand
CGCGCGTGCCCGTACCCCACCGGCTGCCGGCCCACGGACAGGGCGATGGGCCCCGCCGCCGCCGCCACGTCCCAGCGCGGCACGTGCAGCCCGCGCTCGTCGTAGCGCCCCTGCGCCCACGCCGCGCCGATGCCGCCCAGGGTGAAGCCGGTGGAGGCGCGCACCTGCGGCCGCGTGGCCCCGCCCACCGGCGCCGGCACGCCGCGCGTGTCGAAGTAGCCCTCCACCGGCGACAGCCGCCCGAACTCGCGCGCCACGCCCACGGACGCCTGCCGCGGCAGCATGCCGATTCCCTCCGCGGACACCGCCGCGAACTCCGCGCGCAGGCGGCGCAGCCAGTCCACCGCCGTCCAGTGCCCGAACGGGTCGAACGCCGCGCGCGACGCGGCGTCGCGCAGGGCGGCGGCCACCACGGAGAGCGGCACCGCGCGCTGCGACGGGAAGTAGCGGTCCGCCACGCCCATGCCGTGCAGCCGCGCCACCGCGCGCACGGCCCAGTGGTCCTCCGGCAGCAGCACGGGCACGCGCTCCAGCACGGCCGCGTCCTCCACCACGCGCGCCGTCACCGACTGCGGCAGCCCCGGCGCCGGCGGCAGCGTGTCCTGCGCCTCCGCCCGCGCCGCCAGGCACAGCGCCGCGGCCACGGCCATCCCCCGCATGCCCGTCATCCCCCCTGCCCCCCCGCCTCGTAGAAGCCGCGCACGGCGGCGACCAGCCCCGGAATGGTGTACTCCGCCGCCTCCACGTGCACCGGCATCCGGAGCTCGCGCAGCGTGCCGCTGGTGATGGGGCCAATGGACGCCACGCGCGCCCCGCCCACCTCCGTGCCCACCAGCTCCGCGAAGCTGCGCACCGTGGAGCTGGCCGTGAACGTCACCACGTCCACCTCGCCCGCGGCGATGCGATCGCGGATGGCCTCCGCCCCCTCCCCGTCCTGCACCGTGCGGTAGGCGGCCACCTCCGTGACCTCCGCGCCGCGCGCGCGCAGCGACTGCGGCAGCACCGCGCGCGCGACCTCCGCCCGCGGCAGCAGCACGCGCTTCCCGGAGAGATCGCCGGCCGCGGCGAGCGCCTCCACGGCGGCCTCGGCGACGAACTCGTCGGGCACCACGTCCGCGCGGATGCCGCGGGCCGCCAGCTCCGCCGCCGTCGCCGGGCCGATGGCGCACACGCGGGCGCCGCCCAGCGAGCGGGCGTCGCGGCCCAGCGCGTCCAGCATCGCCCAGAAGCGCTCCACGCCGTTGACGCTGGTGAACACGATCCAGTCGTACGACGCCGCCTGCGCCGCCGCGCGCCGCAGCGCCTCCGGGTCCGGCGGGTCGGCGATGCGGATGGTGGGGAACTGCAGCACCTCCGCGCCCAGCTCCTCCAGCGCGGCGGCCAGGTCGCTGGCCTGCGCCCGCGCGCGGGTGACCACGACGCGGCGGCCGGAGAGCGGGCGCCGGTCCCACCACGCCAGCTCGTCCCGCAGCGAGACCACGTCGCCGACGACGATCAGCGACGGCGCGCCGATGCCCGCCTGGCGCACGCGCTCCGGCAGCGTCTCCAGTGTGCCGGTGACGGTGCGCTGGCGGGGATAGGTGCCCCACTCCACCGCGGCCGCGGGCGTGTGCGGGGCGCGGCCCGCCTCCACCAGCCGGCGGAAGTTCTCCGCCATGCGCCCCACGCCCATGTAGAAGACGACGGTGCCCACGCCGCGCGCCAGGTGCGCCCAGTCCACGTCGGTGCCGTCCTTGGCGGGGTCCTCGTGGCCGGTCACGAAGGCGACGCTGGCGGCCATCCCCCGCTGGGTGACGGGGATGCCCGCGTACGCCGGCGCCGCGATGCCCGCCGTCACGCCGGGCACCACCTCGAAGGGGACGCCCGCCTCCACCAGCGCCTGCGCCTCCTCGCCGCCGCGGCCGAAGACGAAGGGGTCGCCGCCCTTGAGGCGCACCACGCAGCGGTGGGTGCGCGCCAGCTCCACCAGCAGGCGGTTGATGTCGTCCTGCGTGCGCGAGTGCTCGCCGCCGCGCTTGCCCACGTAGACGCGCTCCGCGCGCGCGGCGCGGTCCAGGATGCGGGGATTGGCCAGCGCGTCATACACCAGCACGTCCGCGCGGGCGACGAGCTCCGCCGCGCGGACGGTCAGCAGGCCCGGGTCGCCCGGGCCCGCACCCACCAGGTACACGGTGCCGGTCACGCCGCCTCCGCCGCGTCCAGCGCGCGCGCCTCGTGCTCCAGCAGGTCCGCCAGCGTCTGCCGCAGGGGAATGCGCGGCTCCCACCCCAGCGCCCGCAGCCGCGACGCGTCGCCGCGCAGCACGGGGACGTCGGTCGGCCGCACGCGCTCGGGGTCGACCTCCACCCGCGCGCCGGTGCCGGAGAGGTCGATCAGGATCTCCACCATCTCCCGGATGGACGGCGCCCGGCCGGAGGCCACGTTGTAGACCGCGCCGCTCTCGCCGCGCTCCATCAGCACGCGGTAGGCGCGCACCACGTCGCGCACGTCCAGCATGTCGCGCCGGGGGGAGAGGTTGCCCACGCGCAGCACCGGCGAGGCCCCGCCCGCGCGCAGCTGCGCCAGCTGCCGCGCGAAGCTGGCGATGGCGAAGCGCGTGTCCTGCCCCGGCCCCGTGTGGTTGAAGCTGCGCGCGGCGACGGCCTGGACCCCCCCCGACGCGGCCGCCTGCAGCACGGCCATCTCCGCCGCCGCCTTGGACGCGGCGTAGGGATTCGTGGGCCGCAGCGGCCGGTCCTCGCGGATGGGCTGCTCGTCCTCCGGCACCACGCCGTACGCCTCGCCGCTGCCCACGAAGAGCAGCCGCGCGCCCTTCGGCAGCGCGGCGACGAGCCGCAGCGTGCCGGTCGCGTTCACGTCCCAGGTGCCCAGCGGGTCGCCGAAGCTGGCGCCCACGGAGCTCTGCCCGGCCAGGTGGTAGACGGCGTCGGGCGCCGCGGCCTCCAGGGCCCGGCGCACGGAATCGTCCGAGGTCACGTCCATGGCCACCCAGCGCGCCCCCTGCCCCTCGGGGGGCAGCGGATCGCTGGTGCCCGCGAACACCTCGTGGCCCTCGCCCAGCAGGTCGCGGAGCAGCCAGGACCCCACGAAGCCCCCGGCGCCCGTCACCAGCACGCGCACGGGGCTCAGCCCGCCGCCGCCAGCGTGGGGTGGGCGGCCGCGAAGCGCAGGCGCTCCAGGTCCGCCTCCACCATCATCCGCACCAGCTCCTCGAACCCCACCTCCGGCTCCCACCCCAGCTCGCGCTTCGCCTTGGAGGGATCGCCCACCAGCAGGTCCACCTCCGCCGGTCGCATGAAGCGCGGGTCCTGCACCACGTGGTCGCGCCAGTCCAGGTCCACCGCGGCGAACGCGGTCTGCACCAGCTTCTGCACGGTGTGCGTCTGCCCGGTGGCCACCACGTAGTCGTCGGGCGTGTCCTGCTGCAGCATGAGCCACATGGCGCGCACGTAGTCGCCGGCGTACCCCCAGTCGCGCTGCGCGTCCAGGTTGCCCAGGCGCAGCTCCGTGGCCATCCCCAGCTTGATGCGGGCGGCGCCGTCGGTGACCTTGCGGGTCACGAACTCCAGCCCCCGCCGCGGGCTCTCGTGGTTGAAGAGGATGCCGCTGGTGGCGTAGATGCCGTAGCTCTCGCGGTAGTTGACGGTGGCCCAGTGGCCGTAGACCTTGGCCACGCCGTAGGGGCTGCGGGGGTAGAAGGGCGTGTCCTCCGACTGCGGCACCGCCATCACCTTGCCGAACATCTCCGAGCTGGACGCCTGGTAGAAGCGCACCCGCCGCGCGCGGTCGAACACGCGGACGGCCTCCAGCATGCGCGTCACGCCCAGGCCGGTCACGTCGCCGGTCAGCACCGGCTGGTTCCACGAGGTCTGGACGAACGACTGCGCGGCCAGGTTGTAGACCTCGTCGGGGGTGGAGGCCTCCAGCGCGTAGAGCAGCGAGTTCTGGTCGGTCAGGTCGCCGGGGATCAGCTCCAGGCGGTCCTGGATGTGGCGGATGCGCTCGAAGGTGACGGTGGAGCTGCGGCGCACCAGGCCGAACACGCGGTAGTCCTTCTCCAGCAGCAGCTCCGCCAGGTAGCTGCCGTCCTGACCGGTGATGCCGGTGATGAGCGCTGTCTTCATGCGAGTCTTGGGAGAGATCGGCCCCGCTCTCCGGGGCGGGTCCGTGGCGGCGGGAACGTAGCCCCGCGCGCGCGGGCCGTCAACGAAACAGGGGGTGCGGCACGGGTTGACCGAAGCGCGGGAGTGGCTTACATTTCACGGCTTGTCAGGCTTCAGGACCGAACGACTACGGGAGATTCCGATGGCTTTTTGCGCCGTCTGCGGAAAGGGCCCGCGCAGCGGGAACAACGTCAGCCACGCCAACAACCGTACCAAGCGTGTCTGGCGGCCCAACCTCCAGCCCGCCCGCATCGTGACCGAGAACGGCACGCACAAGCGCGTGCGCGTGTGCACGAGCTGCCTGTCGGCGGGCAAGGTGCGCAAGGCGGGCTGAGGGCTGTCGGCGCTTTTCCGCGACCGAACGATCACGGCCGCGCGTCTCACGACGCGCGGCCGTTTTCTTTGCACCCGGGCTTCCGCCCCCACGGCGAAGCGCCTCCCGTGGGCGGAGGCCCCCTCCCCGCTCGTTCCTCGCGGCCCCTCCCCCAACTTCGGGGGAGGGGCGGTTCTCTACACATTCCCGAAGTTCTCTGCGTCCTCTGCGTCTCTGCGTGAGGCTACCGCACGGACTCCGTCGCGCCGAGGTACTCCGGCTCGATCTCGCTGACCTCCGCGTCCCCCCCGCGCGGCTCGAAGCGCCAGCCGCGCGCGTGGGGGCGCGAGGAGACGACCCGGTGCAGGCGCCCGTCCACGAAGTGGAAGCCCACGCCGTCCTCCGCCGCGATGCCCGGCTGCCCGGTGCGCGCCACGAAGTCGCGGAAGGCCTCGGGGCGGCGCGGGTCGCTGTCGTAGTGCGGGCAGAAGCTGCCGGGCGCCAGGCCCAGGCCGTTCATCAGCGGGTTGAGCCCCGGCCCGTACGAGTCGGTGATGCCGCGCTCGAACCAGCACAGCGCGCCCGCGCTCACGCCGGACAGGATGGTGCCCTCCGCCATCAGCCGCGGCAGCAGGTCCGCCAGGCCCTGCGCGCGCCAGATGGCCAGCAGGTTCACGGTGTTGCCGCCGCCCGCGTAGATCAGGTCCGTGCCGGTCAGGAACTCGTACAGGTCGTCCACGGCGCGGCTGAAGAGCGCCAGGTGCGTGGGCTCGCAGCGGTCCTCGTCGAACGCCATGTAGAAGCGCTCCAGCCACGCCAGCGAGTCGCCGCTGGCGGTGGGGATGAAGCAGACGCGCGGGCGCGGGCTGCGGCACAAGCCCAGCACGTATTCGTCCAGCAGCGGGTTGTCGGGCTCCATCGCGAAGCCCCCTCCGCCGAAGGCCACGATCTGCCCCTTCGTGAGGTTCGCCATCAGAACTGCGTTGCGGGGGATAAGCGGCGCGAAATGCGTGTGAATGCCGAAAGATGGCGCCGCGCCTGGTTTCGCGAAAGGCCTCACGCTTCGCCGCGGAGAACCGGCAAAAAGAAATAAATCACGCAGAGGGTAACAGAGAGGTTCAAAAGAGAGGACGCGGAGAACTGATCCGGTTCCTCCGCGTCCTCTCCGTTAAACCTCCGCGTCCTCTGCGTGATTTCTGTTCCCGGGTTCGAGCCGCTCCGCCACCGCCCAGGCCAGCAGCGGCACCATGATCTCGTGGTGCCCGGTGATGGAGTACCCGCGCCCCCCGCCGGACTTCGTGGGCCGCTCCACCACGTTCACCCGCGGGCGGTAGTGGCGGTTCATGTCCAGGTCGCAGGCGGTGAAGCCCCGCGGCCGGCCGCCGTCCAGGTTGCGCGCCACGGTCAACGCCTTGAGGAACACCTCGGGCATCACCACCGCCGAGCCCACGTTCACCACCACGCCGCCGCCGTCCAGCCCCGCCAGCGACGCGGCCAGGCGGCGGAAGTCGCGGTGCCCCGTGTCGCCGATGGCGGCGCCGTCCGCCGCGGGGTGCTGGTGGATGATCTCCGCGCCCACGGCCGGGTGCAGCGTGTACGGCACGCCCAGCCGGTGCGACTGGAGGAGCAGCGACAGTTCCGGGTACGCCAGGTCCTCGCGCGCGTCCAGGTCGCGGGCCAGCGCTTCGCCCATCCCCCACCCCTGGCGCATGCCCAGCGCGAAGGCGGCGTTCATGTCGCGGCCGGTCTCGTCCGCCATCCCGAAGCTGCCGTCCGCCAGCCCCGCCTCCACGTCCTCGCTGGTGCCCCCCCAGCGCGCCATCTCGTAGTCGTGCACGCCCGCGGAGCCGTTGGAGGCCAGGTGGGTGATGGCGCCCCGGCGCATCAGGTCGATGAGCACCGGCGCCAGCCCGGTCTTGACCACGTGCCCGCCCAGCATCCACAGCACCGTCCGCCGATCCCGGACGGCGGCGGCGATGGCGTCCACCACCGCCAGGAACGACTCCGCCTGCAGGATGCGCGGCAGCGACGCGGCGAACGCGGCAAAGGTGCGCCGCCCCGGGTCCGCGGGCGGGGGCGACGCGAAGTCCTGCGCGCGCACCTTGTTGGGGCGCCCGCCCACGGGGGCGGTGCGCACACGCGAAAGGTCCGCCTCGGGGACGTGCCCCGGGGCGGACCTGGACGAGCCCTGCGGATTTCCGTCGCTCACGTGACGGGCGGCTCCGTGCGGGTGGATGCGCGGCTCAGCTGCCCGCGCGGTACGTGCGCAGGTGCATGGTCAGGTGCCCCACCACCGGCACGCGGCTGCGGATCAGCACCGGGATCCGCCGCGCGTCGTCGGTGAAGTACACCTCCGCGCGCCCGCCCTCGCCGAACAGCCCGTCCGTCTGGATGATGGGCCGCACCACGACCGTGCGGAACTGGCCGGCCGGCACCCGCACCGTCTCGCGGCGCAGCACCTGGATGGTCACCGGGTTGCCGTCCTGCTTGAAGTAGCGCCGGATGGTGTGCGTCTGCCCCGGCTCCAGCGGCAGCGTGCGCGCGTAGTAGATGAACGAGAGGTCGTCCAGCGGCTCGCGCGTGGGCAGCGTGCCCGTGCTGCCGTTCTCGCGCCGCCACGTTCCCTGCTCCGGGAAGAAGTCGAACGTGCGGTTGCGGCGGTAGCGGGCCTCCTGGACGTTCTGGTGGAAGCGCCGCGAGAAGAGCTGGTCCGTGTCGATCCACGACTCGTAGGTGTCGTTCACGGTCACCAGCAGGGCGCGGCCGTTGACCCGCATGCGCGTCCGGAAGGTGGACTGGCCCCGGATGTTCTCCAGGCCCACCACCTCCAGGCTGCCGCGGCCCACGCCCACGCCGCCCAGCTTGACCTGGTACTCCGCCCGCTCGCCCGACGAGAAGGGGAGCCGCTGCTGCTGCGCGCCGGCGGCGCTACCCAGCAGGACGGCGACCGCGGCCCCGAGGGCCGCGCCGGCGCGGACGCGGTTTATTCTCCACTGCTGCATTGCCATCCTCGCTTTCCATTCCACTCGCGGGCGCCTGCGGCGCCCTCCTGCGTCCTTCTCCCCGCTCCGCCTCCCGGGGCGCCCGTGGGGGCGCGGGGGAGGGCGGCGCTTCCACCGCCACCGCCGCCTCCACGGAGACCAGCCGCTCGCGCCGGGGGGCACGGCGGGCCAGATCCCACGTCTCCCGGACCGCCGGCCAGGCGCGGAAGCGGCTCTCCCGCTGGCGGCGCGTGTAGCGCAGCCCCACCGTGGCCTCGTCCGCGCGGCGGCTGTGCGGCGCCACCGCCAGCAGCAGCTCCGCGTTGGCCGCCCACCCGTCGCGGGTCAGCAGCGGCTGCCCCGCGCGGTCCGCCAGCGCCCGCCTGACCACCTGCACGCGGTAGGCGCGGAAGCCGCTGAACGGGTCGCCCGCGTCCTTGGGCAGCGCCGCGCGGGACAGCAGCCAGGGCAGCCCGCGGCGCGACCAGCGCATTCCCCGCGCGACCTCGCCCACCACCTCGCCGACCGTCGAGCCCACCACGTCCGCGCCGCCTTCCAGCTTGCGCACCAGCGTGGGGATCTCTTCCGGCGGCTCGGTGAAGTCGCCCTGCAGCAGCACCACGGCGTCGCGCTTGGGGTGCGTGGAGTGCGCCACCGCCTCGCGCAGCAGCCGGTCCACCGCCGCCGCGTAGCCCTGGGTCGTGGGGTTGCGGATGACGTCCAGCGGCAGGACCCGCGTGTAGGGCTCCAGCACCTCCGCCGTGGCGTCGGTGGAGCCGTCGTCCAGCACGATCAGGTGGTAGTCGCGCCGGAACTCCGCCATCACCTGGCGCACCCGCCACAGCAGCACGCCGATGGTGGGCTCCTCGTTCAGCGCGGGGATGCAGATGTAGATCACGCGTCCTCGCGGGACGGGGCGGAGGCGGGCACCGGGGCCGCAGTACCCCCGCCGGATTCGCTAAGTTCCGCTGGCGCCTTGCTTTTCCAGCGGCGATGGAACCAGAAGTACTGCTCGGGCGCCCGGCGGATCTCGTCCTCCAGCCGCCGCGCCAGCTCCGCGGTCAGCGTCCGCA
>DASTLD010000292.1:0-5150 GCA_035715345.1 Longimicrobium sp. | reverse complement strand
GCCGCTGCCGGACGCGCCGGACCCGGCGGGCGATGCGCTCGCGGTGCAGGTGGCGGCGCGCATCGGCACGCTGCAGCCGCACAAGGCCCGCGAGGTGGCGGCGCTCCTCTCCCTGGCCGGCAGTCGCGCGGGGGGGATGCTGGGCGTCCGCGTGCCCCGACCGTTCGCGTCGCTGCCGGCGGCCCGGCAGGATGCCTGGCTGCGGCGCTGGGAGACCAGCCGCGCCGGCGTGCTGCGCACCGCCTTCCAGGGGCTGCGGCGGCTCATCATCTCCACGTACTACGCGCAGCCGGAGCACCTGGCCGCCTGCGGCAACCGCGGTCCGCTGCACGAGCGCCTGCCCGTGGTGCCGTGGGAAGGCCCGCTGCCCGGCACGCCGTCGGACGACGAGCCCGTCGCGCGGGGCACGGACTGGCCGCCGCGCCTGCCGCTGCGCGAGGGGGTGATGGATGCGATGCCGTCGCCCGTCCCGCCGTTGCAGCGCCTCACGGCAGACGTATGCGTGGTGGGCAGCGGCGCGGGCGGGGCGGTGGCGGCGGCGCGGCTGGCGGCGGCGGGATACGGCGTGGTGGTGCTGGAGGAGGGCGGTCTCTGGCATCCCGCCCAGTTCACCGAGCGCGAGGCGGAGATGACGACGCGCCTGTACGCGGACGCCGGCACGCGCGCCACCGACGACCTGTCCGTGCCCATGCTCCAGGGCCGCGCGGTCGGCGGCAGCACGCTGGTCAACTGGCTGGTGATGCTGCGCACGCCCGACTGGGTGCTGGACGAGTGGGCGGACGAGCACGGCGCGATGGGGATGCGCCCTGCGGAGATGGCGCCCGTCTTTGCGCGCATGGAGGCGGAGACGCACACGCGCATCGTGCCGGACGATGCGCATTCGCCCGCCAACCGGCTGCTGCTGGACGGGAGCGCCGCGCTGGGGTGGAGCGCCCGTGCGCTGTCCGTCAACGCGCACGACTGCGTGCGCTCCGGCTTCTGCGGCCTGGGCTGCCGCTACGGCGCGCGCCGCGCCGCCGCGGAGGTGTACCTGCCCCGCGCGCAGGCCGCCGGCGCGCGGGTGTACGCCAACGTGCGCGTGGACCGCGTGGAGGTGGTGGAGCGCGGCGGGCGCGCGCCGCTCAAGCGCGTCCTCGGCACCGTGCTGGACGCCGTGACGGGGAAGCCGAGTGGCGATATGGCCGTCGAGGCGCCGGTGGTGGTGCTGGCGGGCGGCGCCGTGGGCACGCCCGCGCTGCTGCAGCGCTCGGGGATGGGCGGCGGGGGCGTCGGCCGCTTCCTGCGGCTGCACCCCACCACCGCCGTGTTCGGGCGGTACGGGCGGGAGATGTACCAGGCCGCCGGCATCCCGCTCTCCGTGATCGTCGACGAGTTCCTGCGCGGCGCCGACGGCTACGGCTTCTGGCTGGAGGCGCCGCCGCTGTATCCGGCGCTGGCGTCCGTGGCGGTGCAGGGCTTCGGCGCGGCGCACCGGCGGGTGATAAAGGCGTTCCCCAATCTTGGCAGCCTGATCGTGCTGGCGCGCGACGGGGCCGCGCGCGCGCGCTCCAGCGGCGGCGTCAGCGTGGACCGGCGCGGCCGCGTGCACATCCGCTACCGCCTTACGCCCGCGGACCGCGCCACGCTGGTGCGGGGGATGGAAGCCCTGGCCCGCCTGCACCTGGCGATGGGCGCGGAGGACGTCGCCACGCTCCACGTGCACGGCCGGCCCATCCGCACGGAGGCGGACGTGGCGCGGATCGCGGGGTGGCCGGCGGGGCCCAACCAGCTCGGCATCCTCTCCGCGCACGTGAACGGCACCTGCCGGCTGGGCACGGACCCGCGCATCAGCGGCTGCACGCCCGACGGCGAGCGCTTCGGCGTGCCAGGGCTCTATGTGGTGGACGGGTCGCTGCTGCCCACCGCGCCCGGCGTTAACCCGCAGGAGACCATCATGGCGATGGCCACCGTCATCGCAGAGCGCATCGCCAGGCGGCACCCGCGGGGGTGAGAGGGGCGCGGGCGAGGGGCACCTGGCTGGATGCTGGCTGCCTCGCGTGGGCGGAGGCCCCCTCCCCGCTCGTTCCTCGCTGCCCCTCCCCCAACTTCGGGGGAGGGGCTTCTGCGCGCGCTGCCGCCTGCCGTGTGCCGTCTGGCCCCGTAGAGACGCCCCGGCGGGGCGTCTCTACCATGGGCATGCGCCGTTCTGTACCACCGCACACGGCACTTTCCCGTTCAGTCCGCGCAGGCGGACTTCGTGCTTCTGGAGGCGCGGTTTCAACCGCCGGCTCAATGGCCCGCCGCCGCGCGTTTGTGTCCGGACCCGCACCGGCAGGGTGTATCCTGCGGGTGCGTGTCTACGTGCGCGGAGACCGCGTGTACGCCGTCCTCGCGCGGCGGCGGGGGTGGAAGTAGACTGTCCGCCGCTCGAAACGGGCTCCCTCCGCGTCGTCCCCACATCACCCGCTCCCGAGTCCCAGCCATGCGCCTGCGCCTCCTGGTGGTGCCGCTCCTGCTCTGCGCCGCGCCCGCCGGCGCCCAGAGCCTGTACCTGCAGCCCGGACAGCACGGCGTGGAGGCCAGCGCCGGCTGGTCCAGCGCCGATGACACCGGCGGCCCCGAGGTCTTCCTGAGCGTCGGCATCGCCGGGCGGGTGGACGTGGGCGTGGGCCTGTTCCGCTACGAGGAGACCTACGACTCGGACGTGACGTACGACGAGATCGGCCCGTTCGTGCGATGGTTCCTGGTCAAGCAGGGCGAGCGGCAGTGGCCGGTGAGCGTGGCGCTGCTGGGGCAGGCGTACTTCGACGAGTACGAGAACGGCGACGAGGCGGACTACTACCAGTTCGGCCCGACGTTCTATCGGGCCGTGCTGCTGCCGCAGGGGCTGACGCTGTACCCGTTCGCCGGCTTCGCGGTGATGACCGAGTCGTACACGGAGGCCGGCGGCGCGGCGGAGCGCACGACGTTCATCGAGCGCGACCTGGGCCTGCACCTGACCACGCGCACGGACCGGCCGCTCAGCTTCGGGCTGACGTTCATCGAGTCCGGGTACAACATCGGCACCTACCGCGACGTGCGGATCTCCGCCATGCTGCGGCTGTAACCCCAACAGCATCACGCAGAGGGGAACTGAGAGGTTCAAAATAGAGGACGCAGAGGAACTGATAGGGGTTCCTCTGCGTCCTCTCTTCTAAACCTCTGCGTCCTCTGCGTGAAAGCAGTTCGGGGTTCAGGGTACGGTTGCTGCGAACGCGCGGCGGCTCCCGATCGTGATCCCCGAACCCGTGGACGATGTCGTTTCCTCCCGCGCACATGCTGGTGGGCGCAGGCATGGCGGAGGCCGTGCGCGCTACGCAGGCGGAGCCGGTGCCGCGCTGGCGGGCGTGGGGGCTGGCGGCCGTGCTGGCCGCCTCGCCGGACGCGGACATCGTGCTGGGGCTGCTGCTGGGCAAGGGCGGCGCCTACCACGGCACCTTCACGCACAGCATCACCGCCGTGGTGCTGGCGGCGCTGTTCGGCTACGCGCTCGGGGGCGGTCGCTGGGCGGCCGTCGCGGCGGCGGGATACGCGTCGCACCTGTTCGTGGACCTGCTGGACGACAGCGGGCCGACCAACCTCATGCTCGGCTGGCCGTTCTCCGGCGCGCGGCCGTACTCCATCGGCAAACTGTTCCCCAAGATCCCGTTCGAGACGGGCGAGGGCCCCGTCGCCGCGTTCCTCAGCCTCTTCCGCCCCGACGCGCTGTGGGCGTTCGCGCTGCAGACGCTGCTGGGCGCCGCCTTCTTCGCCGGGTTCCTGCTCCTGGCGCGGGGGATCCGGTCCGCGCGCCCGCCGCGGCCTACCGGCGCAGGGCGCTGAGCAGCTCGTCCATGGCGATGGAGCAGCCGCGCGCCTCCGCCCCCGTCGCGCGGCCCAGCACGCGGAAGCCCTCCGCGAAGGTGACGCCCAGGTCCGCGGTCTGGATGGCCATCACCGAGTCCAGGTTGGCCAGGTCCCAGTGCCGCAGCACGCCGGCCTGGCCGTGCGGCAGCGGGCGCAGCGTCTCGGGATCGGCGGCCTGCGTGCGCACCCACGGCGGTCCCGCGTGCAGCCGTCCGCCCGCGTCCCCCGCGCGCCCGGCGAAACCGTCGTAGAATTGCGAGCTCATCTCCGTCATCCCGTACTCGTTGACGCACCAGGCGGGGGCAATGCCGAGCAGCTCCG
The DNA here is from genome assembly GCA_035715345.1 of Longimicrobium sp. Lineage (GTDB taxonomy): Bacteria > Gemmatimonadota > Gemmatimonadetes > Longimicrobiales > Longimicrobiaceae > Longimicrobium. The sequence continues at coordinate 965 of DASTLD010000292.1, read as the reverse complement.
CGAAGCCGGCGTACAGCTCCTCGCGCGTGACCTCGCGCGAGCGGCCCTTGAAGCCGCCGGTGTCCATCACCCGCGATCCGGGGGGCAGGCGGAAGCGCTCGCCGCGGCCGCGCAGCGCGTCCATCCAGTGCACGAACGCGAACGCCGTCCCCAGGATGCAGACGGGCGCACCGCCGCGCTCCGCGGCCCGCAGCGCATCGCCCAGCCCGCCGTCGTCGATGCCGCCGTCCGGGCTCACGAACCAGCCGCCGCGCTCCGCGCCGTACTCCCCCACCACCTGACCCGCCATGTGCGAGAGCGACGAGTCGCGCGCCTGCTCCGGCGGCGGGACCAGCGACACCATGCGCGGACGGGCGCCGTCGGGCAGCAGGTGCGCGCGGAAGCCGGCCCGCAGCGCGGCGTCGTACAGCGCCGTGTCGGGCAGGTAGTGCGTGCCGCGCCGTTCCGCGCCCGCCGTGGTGCCGCTGGTGCGGAAGACGGCGCGCGCCTGCGCCGGGTCGCCGCAGACCAGCGCCGCCGCCTTGAACGCGTCCGTCGGCACCGCGGGGATGCCGCTCCACGCGCCGACCGTCTCCGGCGAGACGCCGCGCCGCTCGCAGAACAGCCGGTACGGGCGATTGCAGGCGTACTGGTGCGCGAACACCCCTCTCGCCAGCCGGTCGAAGTCGGCGTCGGGGATCGGCTCATCCACTCCCGCGGCGATGCGGGCCAGCAGCTCCGCGCGGAGATCGTCTCGTGATTCGGGCATGGGCGCACGATGCAGGGCGATCGCGAGAGGGGCAAGGCGTAGAGGCGTCTGCGACGGGCGGAGGGCTCCGGCGCGAGCGGGCGCCCCCACCCGCTCGCTCATGCTCGCACCCTCCCCCAAGTCTGGGGGAGGGTTGCAAGGCCGCCCTTTACCGTACCGCGAGGTCTGTCAGGTTCGCGAGAAGCCCCTCCCCCGAAGTTGGGGGAGGGGCAGCGAG
>DASTLD010000291.1:0-2087 GCA_035715345.1 Longimicrobium sp. | reverse complement strand
CCGGCCCGCGGAGTCGCGCTCCGTGCTGACGCCGATGCCGAAGCTGAACAGGTCGAGCTGCAGCACGTCGGGGTCGAAGGCCATGTCCGGCGCCTCCTGCTCCAGGTCTTCCGGCACCTGCGCGCCGCCGCTGGCAATGGGCGTGGCCTGCCGCGCCCCCAGCACCTGCACCAGCCCCGGCGCGTTGCGGCGCCAGTGCACGCGCACCGCCGTCTCCTGGCCGAACATGGTGCGGTCGCGGCGCAGCGCGGACACGCCGGCGTAGATGCGCTGGCGCGCCGTGGCCTCGTAGGCGCCGATGGTGCGCTCCACGCGCGCGCGCCGCTCGCGGGCGCCGTGCACGACGCGGCGCGCGGCCGGGTCCAGGTACGCGGCGGCGGTGTCCGCGGGCGCGGCCGGGCGCGCGGAAGCGGCGGCGGGGTCCTGGAGCGCCAGGACCAGCAGGGCGGCGGCGAGCATGTGGAAAGGGGGGGATCGGGTTCGGTGTTCCGGGTGCGCCGTGTACGCCGCGCACCCGGGAAGGTTTCATCGGCGGGGCGATTACCCCACCGCGGATGGCGGCTACCGTGTGGCGCCGGCCGCGGTGTCGGGCGATGCGGCGCGGGCCGTGTCCGCGCGCCGGGCGGCCTCCGCGCGGCGGATGACGACGCTCAGGCGGTTGCGCGGCACCTGCCAGCGCAGCGGCCGCCACCCGCCGCGCTCCAGCGGCGACGGCGCGCCGTCCGCGGGCCGCAGCGCGGGGACGTAGACGTCGTAGCGCGAGCCGGGGTTCCACAGCACCCAGCTCTTGAGCCCCGCGTCGTACGCGGCGGCGATCTGCTGGCGCACGTGGCTGGCGCCGTAGGTGATGCCGTCGCGCAGGTAGTCCGCGGTGAACGCCTGCAGCCAGGGGATGATCTCGCCCACGGGCTTCCCCTGCGCCTTGACCGCGGCGGTGCGCTCCACCGCGTCCTGCATGGAGATGCGCACCATCTCGTACGGGTGCGCGTTGGGGCGCGTGAAGCCGTACACGCCGCCGAAGTAGTGCGACGGGTACACCATGGGCAGCACCGCGTCCGCGGCGGAGATCACCTGCTCCCAGTTCTGCCCGATGCCCACGTCGCCCTCCAGGTGCGTCACCAGGCCGAACACGTCCGCGGTGACGGGCACACGGTACTCCGCGAGCTGCTGCTTGGAGTAGAGGATGAAGTCGCGGATGTTGTCCGCGCGCGACTTTCCGCCCGAGCCGGGAAAGGCCATGGTGGCCCGGCGCGCGTCCGTCACGTCGGGAAAGCGCACGTAGTCCCACTGCACCTCGCTGAAGCCCATGTCCAGGGCCTCCCGGGCGATGGCGATGTTGTAGTCCCAGACCGCGCGGCTGTAGGGATTGACCCAGGGCTTTCCCTTCTGGTCCAGCCACACGGAGCCGTCCACGTGGCGGATGGCCAGGTCGGGCCGCTTTTCCGCCAGCATGCGGTCCTTGAACACCACGATGCGGGCGATGGGGTAGATGCCGTGGGCGCGCAGCGTGTCCAGCAGCTCCGGCATCCACTTGGTGCGCGGCATGGTGTCCGCCCCGATCTCCCTGGCCAGGGCGATGCCGGTGGAATCGTACGCCAGGTAGGTGTCGCTCTCCTTGACGTCGATGACGAAGGCGTTGATCTCCGTCTCGTCCGCGATGCGGATCAGGTCGCGCATGCCCTGGCGGCGGCCGGCGGCCCAGGCGTTCACGTACAGCGCCCGCAGCGAGTCCGGCCGCGCCACGCGGTCACCGAAGCGCCGCCGGACCTCCGCCGCGGAATCCTCCCGCGCCCCGGCCGCCGCGCCGGCGGAATCCCCCCCGCGGGCGGACGCCCCGCCCTGCGCCCCGCCGCCGCCGCCGCACGCCGCGATGACGCCCGCCATCGCCGCGAGCCCCATCGCCCCCATCACCCGCCCCACCGTCCCTCGCATCGCCACGCTCCATCGGAAAGCTCCCGCCCATCCCCCGCCGCGCGGCCAGTTCCATGCCCGCCGCCCGCCGCCGTCGCGGCCCCGTACCTCGTACTTCGTACTTCGGTTACTCCCGCACTTTCGCACTCCCGCACTTTCGCACTGAAAAAAAGCCG
>DASTLD010000290.1:0-3045 GCA_035715345.1 Longimicrobium sp. | reverse complement strand
TCTCGTCGCGGGCGCCGTAGCTGATGGCCAGGTTCAGCTTGAGCCGGGTGCCCCCGCGCGTGTGGTCCACGATGCTCTGGATGGCGGCGCGGGTGCGCGGCCCCAGGCGCTGCAGGTCGCCGATGACCCGCACCTCCACGCCCTTCTCCTTGAGCTCGCGGCGCTCGCGGCGCACGTACAGCTCCAGGAGGCCCATCAGCGCGCTGATCTCCGTCGGCGGGCGCTGCCAGTTCTCCTGCGAGAAGGCGAAGAGGGTCAGCACCTCCACCCCCGCGTCGCCGGCGGCCTCCACGGCGGCCCGCACCGCGCGCATGCCCGCGCGGTGCCCGAACTCGCGCGGCTGCCCCCGCTCGCGCGCCCAGCGGCCGTTGCCGTCCATGATGACCGCCACGTGCCGGGGCACGTGCCCGTTCAGCCGGATCTCATTCAGGAGCTGCTCGCAATTCATCCGCGTAAGATGGACGGGTGCTTCTGGTTTGTCAAAGCAAGTGCTTGGCAGTGGACGGACAAAAGAAGTACGAAGTACGGAGTACGAAGTACGGAGTACGGGCGTATGCGAATCCCGCTCCAACGCGCGAGCGCCCGCCCCTCCTCTCCGGAAGGGCGGGCGCCGTCCACTGCGTACTTCGTACTTCGTACTCCGTACTTCTCAGACTTCCATCACCTCGGCTTCCTTGTGCTTCAGCAGCTCGTCCACGCGCGCGATGTACTGGTCGGTCAGCTTCTGCACCTCGCCCTGCTCGCGGCGCACGTCGTCCTCGGACAGGCCCTCGTCCTTCTGGCGGTGCTTGACCTCGTCGTTGGCGTCCTTGCGCACGTGGCGCACGGCCACGCGGGCCTCCTCCGCCAGCTTGTGCAGCAGCCGCACGTACTCCTTGCGGCGCTCCTCCGTCAGCGGCGGGATGGGGATGCGGATGAGCTGCCCGTCGTTGGACGGGTTGAGCCCCAGGTCGCTCTCGCGCAGCGCGCGCTCCACGTCCTTGATCAGGCTGCGGTCCCACGGCTGCACGGTCAGCATGCGCGGCTCGGGCGCGGCCACCGTGCCCACCTGGTTGAGCGGCACCAGGCTGCCGTAGGCGCTCACGCGCACGGTGTCCAGCAGCGCCGGGCTGGCCTTGCCGGTGCGGACGCCGGCGAACTCGCGGCGCAGCGCCTCGATGGCGCCATCCATCCGCTGACGGGCTTTCTGCAGGCTGGGCATGGATGAGGTTCCGGGCGATGGGGGGGAGACGGGTGTCGTGGGGCTCAGCGGTGGACCAGCGTGCCGATGCGCTCGCCGGTGACGGCGCGGGCCACGGCGCGGGGCTCGTCCAGGTTCAGCACGATGATGGAGATGTCGTTCTCCTTGCACAGCGACAGCGCCGCCGCGTCCATCACCCCCAGCTCCCGGGACAGCGCCTCCAGGTAGGTGATCTCGGGGATGAACTGCGCGGACGGGTCCTTCTTGGGGTCCGCCGTGTAGACGCCGTCGACCTTGGTGGCCTTGATGATGACGTCGGCCTCCATCTCGATGCCGCGCAGCACCGCCGCCGTGTCGGTGGAAAAATACGGGTTGCCGGTGCCGCCGGCAAAGATCACCACGCGGCCCTTTTCCAGGTGGCGGATGGCGCGGCGGCGGATGTACGGCTCCGCCAGCTGCTCCATGCGGATGGCGGTCAGCACGCGCGTCTCCACCTTGCGCCGCTCCATCGCGTTCTGGATGGCCAGGGCGTTGATGACCGTGGCCAGCATGCCCATGTAGTCGGCGCTGACCCGGTCCATGCCCTCCGCGCTGGCCCGGGTGCCGCGCACGATGTTGCCGCCGCCGATGACCAGCCCCAGCGCCACGCCCATGTCGTGGACCACCTGGATCTCCTCCACCAGGCGGTCCACCACGGGCGGAGAGATGCCGAAGCCCTGCTCGCCGGCCAGCGCCTCGCCGGAGATCTTGAGCAGGACGCGCCGGTACCTCATCCGCCCGTTGCCGTCCATCACTCGCCCAGCGCGTAGCGCGTGAAGCGGCGCACCTCGATCTTCTCGCCCGTCTTGGCGGAGACCTGGGTGATGAGCTGGCCCACCGTCTGGTCGGGGTCCTTCACGAAGGGCTGCTCCAGCAGCGCCTGCTCCGCGTAGAACTTCTCCAGCTTGCCCTCCACGATCTTGTCCCAGATGTGCTCGGGCTTGCCGCTCTCGCGCATCTGCTCGCGGTACACGCCGCGCTCGCGCTCCACCAGGTCCGCGCTGAAGTCCTCGCGGCGGATGGCCACCGGCGCCGCGGCCGCGATGTGCATGGCCACGTCGCGCACCAGGGCCTGGAAGGCGTCGGTCTTGGCCACGAAGTCCGTCTCGCAGCTCACCTCCACCAGCACGCCGATCTTGCCGCCCATGTGGATGTAGGCGCCGACCGCGCCCTCGCGGGCCTCGCGCTCCGCGCGCTTGGCCGCCTTGGCCGCGCCGCGCGCGCGCAGGATGTCGATGGCCGCCTCCATGTTGCCGCCCGCCTCGTTCAAGGCGGCCTTGCACTCCATCATCCCCGCGCCGGTCCGGTCGCGGAGCTCCTTCACGTCCTTCGCGCTGATCTCAGCCATCGGTCGGTCCCGTCTTCATCTATGGGTTGTCCAGCGAATGCGTCCCGCGTCAGGCGCGGCACGGGGCCGCGCGGCGGGATTCTCGTCCACCGGGGCCCGCTCCGCAACCCCGCGGGGCGGAACGGGCCCTGAAAAGGGGCCGCCGGGCAGTGCGCCCGGCGGCCCCGTCGTGCTCCCGGCCGGGCGGGCCTTACTCCTCGCCGCCCTCGTCGGAGCCGCCGCCCAGCACGTCCGCGATGGCGTCCGGGCGCGGACGGCGCTTGCGGCGCGGGCGGCGCTTCTGGCCGCCGCGGTCGTCGCCGCGGTCCGCCGGGGCGCGCTCGCCCGTCTCGCTGCTGTAGGTGGTGACCTCCGCCTCTTCCGAGCGGCGGCGCTCCTCCGCCGGCATGGCGGCGCGGGCCTCGATGATGGCCTCCGCCAGCGCGCCGCTGATGACCTCCACGGAGCGGATGGCGTCGTCGTTGCCGGCGATGGGCAC
>DASTLD010000289.1:0-2743 GCA_035715345.1 Longimicrobium sp. | reverse complement strand
TCCCCGCTCCCTTCAGGCGGTGGTGTCCGGCCGCGCCGGCGCCGGCAGCCCCGGCGGCACCCGCTCCTCGCCCGGGAACACCGGGCGCCCGGGCAGCTCCGGCGTGGGGTCCACCCGCCGGGGCCGCGGGCGCGCCGGCGTGGCGCGCGGGCGCGGGGCGGCCGCCGGGGCCGCGGGCGCCGCCGCGTCCGGCGACAGCGCGCGCGCCGTGTCGGAGCGCTGCGGCGCCGTCAGCCGCACGCCCCAGGCACTGGCCAGGTCCTGGTCGCTGGCGGCCGCCACCGGGTCGCCCAGCACCAGCAGGTGCCCCATCTGCGCCGGCGACACCAGCGGGCGGATGTAGTACACCCGCTGCCAGCCGTCCTTGCGCGTGCCCGTGCCCGCCACCCGGCCCACCGGCACCCCGCGCGGGTACACGCCGCCGTCGCCGCTGGTCACGATCAGCGAGCCCGTGTCCGGCGCGGTGTGGAAGGCCACCGGGCTGAAGCCCAGCATCAGCTCGCCGCGCGGGCCCTCCATGGGCTCCGCCATGCCGTACGTCTCGCCGTCCAGCGTCATCACGCTGGCGCGGAACTCGGGGTGCATCCAGGCGATCATCATCGACGTCTGCCCCCCCGCCTGCCGCACCTGCCCCGCCAGCCCCTCCGCCGTGATGACCGCCGCGCCGGCCCGCACCCCGTCCGGCCCGCCCGCGCTCAGGCGCAGCAGCCCGCGGCTGGCCGGCCCCGCGCTGGGGCGCGCCTCCGCGGGCACGAAGCCGTACGACAGCCGGGCGCGGAAGCCCAGCAGCTGGCGCAGCTGGCGGTTCTCCTCCGCCAGCGCGGCCTGCCCCACCAGGTAGCTGGCCAGGCTGTCGCGCTCGGCGCGCAGGCGCGCGGCGTCGCCGTAGCGCCCCTCGCGGTCCGCCGCGCCGTGCTCCACCGCGTGGATGGGCAGCAGCACGGTGGTGCGCAGCGCGTGCGCGATGCCGTCCTTGTAGGTCACGGGCATCTGCAGCAGCAGCAGCGACAGCGCGGCAAAGGCGCCGGCCACGGCCAGGTCCCGCTTGCGGCCGCGCTCTCCCGCGCCGCGCAGGTAGGGTCTGAAGGCGCTCAGCTTGTCAACACTCCTTTGTACTTGACCACGTCGTCCAGGATGCGCCCCGCGCCGCGCACGACGCAGGTCAGCGGGTCCTCGTCCACGTGGATGGGCAGGTTGGTCTCGCGGGCGATCAGCGCGTCCAGCCCGCGGATCAGCGCGCCGCCGCCGGTCATCACGATGCCGCGGTCCACGATGTCGCTGGCCAGCTCCGGCGGGGTGATCTCCAGCGCGCGCCGCACCGCCTCGACGATGGCCTGGATGGGCTCCTGGATGCACTCGCGGATCTCCTGCGAGTGCACCCGCACCGTCTTGGGGATGCCGGACACCAGGTCGCGGCCCTTGACGTCCATCTCCCGCTCCTCGCCCGTGCTGTAGGCGGAGCCGATCTGGATCTTGACCGCCTCGGCCGTGGCCTCGCCGATCATCAGGTTGTAGTTCTTGCGCAGGAAGGTGACGATGGCGTTGTCGATCTCGTCGCCGCCCACGCGGATGGACGTGTCGCAGACGATGCCGGACAGCGCGATGACCGCGATCTCCGTGGTCCCGCCGCCGATGTCGATCACCATGTTGCCGGTGGGCGTCTCCACCGGCAGCCCCACGCCGATGGCGGCGGCCATGGGCTCCGCCACCATGTACACCTCCTTGGCGCCCGCCGCGTTGGCGCTCTGCCGCACCGCGCGGCGCTCCAGCTCCGTGATGCCGCTGGGCACCCCGACGACCACGGTGGGCTTGAGCTTGAGGAAGCGCTTGGAGGTGACGGTCTGCAGGAAGTAGCGGAGCATGATCTCCGTCACGTCCACGTCCGCGATGACGCCGTCCTTGAGCGGGCGGACCGCCTCGATCCCCTCGGGCGTGCGGCCCAGCATGCGCTTGGCCTCCAGCCCGATGCCCTTGATCTGGTTGGTGGCCTTTTCCATGGCCACCACGGAGGGCTCGTTCAGCACGATGCCCTCGCCCTTGACGTAGACGAGCGTGTTCGCGGTACCCAGGTCTACGGCGATGTCGTTGACCGGGAGGAACGCTCCCGATCTGAACCAGCTGAAGGCCATGTCCTCTCAGAACCTCACTGGCCGGAGCGGCGGGCGCGCCGGGCAGGGGCGGAAAACGGCACCGCCCGGGGTGTGTGGCGGATGTGGATTCGGAGCGCGCAAAGCTAGGCCGCTCCACACACATACGCAACCCGCGCCCCGGTCCGCGAACCCCGGGGCCGGGCGGGCGTGATGCACGCGGTGTGCCCGGCGGAAACGGGCTTTTTCGCGGCTCCGCGGCGGGGGCGCTGAGCGGAGGGTCATCGGCCGTTCCGCGGCACGCCACCGGCCGCCGTGCGCCCGCGCCCTCCCGGGGACGCCGCGCGAAGGTGGACGGCGTGCGCTCTTGACTTTCGGATTATCTTCGGTTTAACTATCCGCCCCCGATCCTACGCTCGGTGCTGCCGGCTCCAACCGGCGGCGGCCACGTCCGCGGCCCGCCCCTTCCCGCCGGCCGCCCCACCCGGGAGAACCCCCGTGATCCACCTGGAGCTCACCCCCCGCACGCCGCGCGCGTCCTCGCCGCCGGACGGCCCCGGCACCGCCGGCGCCCCCCTGCCCCGCCCCCGGCCCGCCGCCGCGCGGGCGCTGGCCGCGGGAGCGGCGCTGCTGCTGGCGGTCGCCGCCTCGGCCGC
>DASTLD010000288.1:0-12858 GCA_035715345.1 Longimicrobium sp. | reverse complement strand
TCCGCGGCGTGCGCTCGCTCTCCGGCTACGTCAAGACGGCCAGCGGCGAGACGGTGGTGTTCTCGTTCCTCTACAACGGCCGCAACACCTCCGGCGCGCGCGGCGTGCAGATGCAGCTCGGCAACCTGCTGGCCGGCTACTCGAGGTAGCGGCGTCGGGGGACGACTGCGGAGCGCGGGTCCCGCCGGGGCTCGCGCTCCGCGTGTTTCCGCCTACGTTAACGGTTCCCGGCGGAGCGCACACTTGGCCACAGGAGCGGCAGCGATGACGGAGGACCCGCGGTACCCCATCGGCAGGTTCGACCTGGGCGGCGAGTACACGGACGCGCGCCGCGAGGAGGCCATCGGGCACATCGCGGCGTGCCCCCACGAGCTGCGGGCCGCGGTGCAGGGGCTCAAGGACGAGCAGCTCGATACGCCCTACCGCGAGGGCGGCTGGACGGTGCGGCAGGTGATCCACCACGTGCCGGACAGCCACATGAACGCGTTCATCCGCTTCAAGTGGGGGCTCACGGAAGACAGCCCGCCGATCAAGACCTACGACGAGGCCGCGTGGGCGGAGCTGGGGGACGTGCCCGGCACGCCGGTGGACGTGTCGCTGGCACTGCTCGACAATCTCCACGCGCGCTGGACGGTGCTGCTGCGCTCCCTCACCGGCGAGCAGTGGCAGCGCACCATCCAGCACCCGGAGTGGGGACGCATCCGCCTGGAGCAGCTCCTGGGGCTGTACTCGTGGCACAGCCGCCACCACGTGGCGCACGTGGTCGCGCTGCGCGAGCGGATGGGGTGGTAGGGGGATTCGCGGGCGGGATTTGGTGTGACGCGGCGGCGTGTGTTCAGAGGGCGGAGGCCCCCTCCCCGCTCGTTCCTCGCTGCCCCTCCCCCAACTTCGGGGGAGGGGCTGTTTTCTACCTTTCTCCCGTAGTTCTCCGCGTCCTCTGCGTCTCTGCGTGAGGATCCTACTGCTTGCCCATGCGGCGCTTTAGCTCCTCCAGGCGCGCGTCCACCTCCAGCTCGCGCATCTCCCGCGAGGGGGGCGGGGGTGGGGCGGAGGGATCCAGGCCGCCCAGGTCCTCCAGCGCATCCGAGTAGGCGTTGTCGCGCTCGATGCGGTCCGCCATGCGGTCGAAGTCGTCCCCGCCCTCGCCGCCGGCCTGGTTGATGGCCTGCCGCGCCGAGGCGGTGCGCATCTGCGAGAGCAGCGCGAAGCGGTTGGCGTCCGCCTCCTTGTAGCGCCGCATCATCTCCTGCACCTCGTCGCGGCGCAGCGCGTGCTCGTCCGCGGTGGCGCGCACCTTCTCCTCCAGCACCGCGATGCGGCGGCGGTGCTTCTCCGCGAACTCGGCGGCCACGCGCACCGTCTCCGCGTCGCCGATGCGCTCGGCCAGGCCGCCGCGGCGCACCGCGTCGTCCAGCATCCTGCGCTCGCGCTCCAGGTCGCGCACGGCCGCCTGGTGCGCCTCTTCCAGCAGCGGCAGCGTGGCGCGCGCGTCCACCATCTCGCGGCGCATGGCGGACAGGATCTCCGCCACCTGGTCCGCGGGCTCGCGCTTGCCGGCCTCCGCCACAAAGGCGTCCCAGGAGCGCGAGAACAGCTTCTTGAGGTCGTTGAGCATGCCCGCAAGTTAGGGTGCGGGGCGGCGTAAGGTCAACGCGGACGGGGCTGGTCGGTCCGATCCTTGCTTTTGCCCGCCGCAACGTCAACCGGGGTCGCGTGCGGATGTCCAGAGCTGAGCCGGCGGTCTTCCAGTTCCCGCGGATGAAGAACCTCTCCCAGGAGGAGCGGAAGAGCGTCACCCACGGCGAGTTCTGGATTCCCGAGGAGGAGCGCGAGATCTACAAGCGCGCGCTGGGCGCGCTGAACGGCGCCGGCATCCCCTACGTGGTGGCCGGCGCGTACGCCATCTACGAGCACACCGGCATCTACCGCCAGACCAAGGACCTGGACGTCTTCTGCACCCCCGCGGCGGTCCCGCCGGCCATGGAGGCGCTCAAGGCGGGCGGCTTCGTGGCGCGGCTGGAGCAGCCGCACTGGCTGGCCAAGGCGCTGGACGGCAAGTTCTTCGTGGACGTCATCTACGGCATGGGCAACGGCCTGGCCCTGATCGACGACGACTGGTACGAGCACAGCAGCCCGGCCATCCTGGCCGCCACGCAGGTGCGCGTGGCCCCGCCGGAGGAGCTGGTGTGGCACCGCCTGTTCATCCACGAGCGGCACCGCCACGACATGGCGGACATCGCCCACCTGATCCTGTGCAAGGGCCACCTGATGGACTGGCGGCGGCTCGTCGCCAAGACGGGCGACAACTGGCCGCTGCTCCTCTCCCAGCTGCAGATGTTCCGCTACGTCTATCCCGGCTACCGCGACCAGGTGCCGCAGGAGGTGGTGGAGGAGCTGCTGGAGCGGGCCCGGGTGGACGCGCGCCGCCGCCCGGCGGAGGGCGACGACCACGAGCTGACGCGCGGCACCATGATCTCGCGCTTCTCGTTCGCCATCGACGTGAACGAGTGGGGCTTCCACGACCTGCGCGAGGAGAAGATCCGGGCCATGGAGCGCCACCCGGAGATCGCGGCCCTGCGCAACAGCGACGTGTGGGACGAGCGGTCGGAGGCGAGCCGCGCGGACTGGGACGTTCCGGACACGGTGGACGGCGACGAATGACGGACGGACGGGGAAACACGGAGCCGGTGACGGAGACGCCCCGGCTGGACCGGCGCAGGGAGGACCGGCGCCGCCGCATGGTGCGCATCGCGGCGGTGGGCGACTTCCACTGCGGCGAGAAGGACGGCGGCCTCTACCGCGAGCTGTTCGCGCGGGCCAATGACGACGCGGACATCCTGCTGCTGGCGGGCGACCTGACGCGGCGCGGCACGCCGGCGGAGATCGCGGTGGTCATCGGCGAGCTGGCGGACGTGCGCATCCCCATCCTGGCGGTGCTGGGCAACCACGACCACGAGAGCGGCCACGTGGACGAGGTGAACGCGGCCCTGCGCGCGCGCGGCGTGCACCTGCTGGAAGAGGCGCCCTTCGAGCTGAACGAGCACGTGGGCTTCGCGGGCATCAAGGGCTTCATGGGGGGGTTCGGCCGCTACACGCTGACCGCGTTCGGCGAGACGGAGACCAAGGCCTTCGTGGGGACCACGCTGGAGGAGATCCAGAAGCTGGAGTTCTCGCTGCGCCGCCTGTCCACGGACATCCGCGTGGTGCTGATGCACTACTCGCCCATACTGGACACGGTCATGGGCGAGCCGGAGCAGATCCTGCCCTTCCTGGGCAACGACCGCATGGCGGAGCCCATCGACCGCTTCCAGGCGGCGGCGGTGTTCCACGGCCACGCGCACCACGGCACCTTCGCGGGGCGCACGCCGGGCGGGGTGCCGGTCTTCAACGTGTCGCTGGTGCGCGTGCGCGAGGAGGCGGGCCACGACATGTACTACCTGCACGAGATCGAGCTGCCGCGCGGCGAGTTTCCCAGCGAGCGCGAGCCGGGCACGGGCAAGCCGGCGGCGGCGAGCGCCTGAACGGCAGGTTACAGGTTACAGGGGACAGGTTACAGCCTGAACTGCAGGTTACAGGGGATAGGGAACAGGTTACAGCCTGCAGGGGCCTCGTGCTTTTGCAGGCTGTAACCTGTAACCTGTCCCCTGTAACCTTCCGCCCGATACCTCTCCCGCACGCGAGTCCCGAGATGCACGCTTCCCTCCGCCTGGCCGCGATACTTCTTCTCGCCGGGGCGCCGGCGGCGGCGCAGCAGCGGCGGCCGAACATCGTCTTCCTGTTCTCCGACGACCACGCGGCGCACGCCATCTCCGCCTACCGCGCGCACCTGCCGTACGCCGTCCCGCTGCCGCCCACGCCGCACCTGGACCGGCTGGCCGGCGGCGGCATGCTGTTCCGCAACGCGTTCGTCACCAACTCCATCTGCGCGCCCAGCCGGGCCACGCTGCTGACGGGCCAGTACGGGCACCTGAACGGGGTGATGACGAACCGCGAGGCGCTGCACCCCACCGCGGTCACCTTCCCACGGCTGCTGCGCGAGGCGGGGTACCGCACGGCGCTGTTCGGCAAGTGGCACCTCAAGGCGCAGCCGGAGGGGTTCGACCACTACGAGATCCTGGCCGGGCAGGGCCCCTATTACAACCCCGCACTGCTGACGGGCGCCGACACCACGCGCTACACCGGCTACACGCTGGACGTGGTGACGGAGCGCGCGCTCGGCTGGCTGGCACAGGAGGGGGATGGCAAGGGGCCGTTCCTGCTGATGCTGCACTTCAACGCGCCGCACCGCTGGTGGGATCCCGGGCCGGAGCAGCTCGGCCTGTACCGCGACACCGTCTTTCCCGAGCCCGCGACGTTCTGGGACACCGGCGCGGGCCGCGCCTCCGTGGCGCGCGACCCGGAGATGCGCATCGCGCTGGACCTGTTCGCGCGCGACCTCAAGCTGGAGGCGCCCAACAACCTCACCCCGGAGCAGCGCGCGGCGTGGGACGCGGCGTACGGGCCGGAGAACGCCCGCGCGCACGCCGCCGCCCTGGCCGGCGACGAGCTGACGCGCTGGAAATACCAGCGCTACATCGCCGACTACCTGCGCGTGCAGGCGTCGCTGGACCAGCAGGTGGGGCGCGTGCTCGACTTCCTGGACCGCGCCGGCCTGGCGGAGAACACCATCGTGGTCTACACCTCCGACCAGGGCTTCTTCCTGGGCGACCACGGCTGGTTCGACAAGCGGTGGATGTACGAGGAGTCGCTGCGCACGCCGCTGCTGGTGCGCTGGCCGGGCGCCATCGCCCCCGGCGCGGTCAACGGCGACCTGGTGATGAACCTGGACCTGGCGCAGACGTTCCTGGAGCTGGCGGGCGCCGCCGCGCCGGCCGGGATGCAGGGGCGCAGCCTGGTGCCGCTGCTGCGCGGCCGCACGCCCGCGGACTGGCGGCAGGCCATCTACTACCAGTACTTCGAGTACCCGGGATGGCACAGCGTGCGGCGGCAGTACGGCGTGCGCACGCAGCGCTACAAGCTCATCCACTACTACGAGGTGGGCGAGTGGGAGCTGTTCGACCTGCTGCGCGACCCGCACGAGCTGAACAGCGTCCACGACAACCCGGAGTACGACGCCGTCGCCGCGGAGCTGCGCATCACGCTCGACCGCCTGCGCGCGGAGTACCGCGTGCCGGAGACGGACCCCGTCCCCTACCTCCCCTCCGACGTTCCGCCCGCGTGGCGCCGCCCCAACGCAGCGCAGACGCACGGGCACGGGCATGATGAGGAGGAGGACGATCCACGGCGCTGAGCCGCGCGGGAGCAGGGCGAAATCGCGGATGCGGAACGGCCCCGCGGGGATGGCACCGCGGGGCCGCGCGCTTCCTGCTCAGCCGCCGCTCAGCAGACGGCGTTGCAGATGGTGCACGCCTCGCGGTCCGTGCACGAGTTGTAGGCGCAGGTGTTGGCGTTCTCCGTCCAGCGCGGGCACTCACCCCAGCCGGGGCAGTCCGTCGCGTTCTCCGTGCCGCACATGCTGGTCAGGCCCGTGTTGCATCCCCAGTTGTGGCACGTTCCCTCGTACGTGCGGCAGGTGTACCACGGGTCACACGTCTCCCACCACGAGTTGCCGTGCACCGTGCCGCGCGTCTCGGGATTGCCCTGCGTGTCGAACGAGTCCACCTGCAGCTCCTCCGGGTTCAGCGCGAGCTTCTTCATGGCCGTCCTCCCTCGCCTGGTGGTTGGAGAAGTCCGCGGCCACGCCGGCACGGCCGCTTCGCCATAAGCCGGAGCGGACCGCGGCGCCGGCCGCGGCGGGAGGCGCCGGGAGCTGCCAATCGGATGCCACGGCGGAACGGGAGCGATGCGGCGCCGCGCCCCCCGGGGACGGCAGGTGGCACCCCATGTGCGTTCCGTCGCGGGCCGGCGGGACGAACCACGGGAGAATCTGAGGATGGCGGAGAAGAAGAGCGGCACGGCGGAGGCGGCGGGGCAGGCGGACGAGGCCCAGCGCGCGGATGGCGACGAGCGGCCGGTGGCGCTGGTGGACGGCTCCAACGTGGCCCACAGCGCCGGCGGCGACGAGGCGCGCCTGGAGAACATCAAGCTGGTGGTGCTCAAGCTGCGCGAGGAGGGATACGAGCCCATCGTGGTGGCGGACGCCGCGCTGCGCCACCAGATCGACGACAAGGAGGGGTACGAGCGGCGCATCGACGAGGGCAAGATCAAGCAGGCGCCGGCCGGGACGGACGCCGACTACTTCCTGCTCTCCTTTGCCCGCGAGCTGGACGCCGTCATCGTCTCCAACGACCTGTTCCGCGACCGCGCGGAGGCCTTTCCCGAGGCCCGCGAGCGCATGATCCGCTACATGATCCTGGAGAACGAGGTCGTCTTCGAGCGCCGCAACAAGCGCCGCTGATCGCCCGCCACCCCCGCTTGTCAGGCCCCCGGCCACGGGGGTAACTTGCCGTCGCCCGGCATCCGGGCCATCCCTCCACGGCAGAACTCCCCGAGCGGCACCCTTGAGAGACATCGCCCTCTACCACGGCGACGGCCGGGGCTGGATCGAAGTGATCACCGGCGTGATGTTCAGCGGCAAGAGCGAGGAGCTGAACCGGCGCGTGCGCCGCGCCGTCATCGCCAACCGCAAGGTGCAGGCGTTCAAGAGCGCGCTCGACGACCGCTACTCCGGCCTGGGCACCATCAACTCCCACGACTCCACCGGCGTGCCCTCCACCCCCGTGCGCTCCAGCATGGAGATCGCGGAGCGCGTGCACCCGGAAACGCAGGTGGTGGCCATCGACGAGGTGCAGTTCCTCGACCCCGGCGTGGTGGAGGTGATGACGCTGCTGGCGGACCGGGGGATGCGGGTGATCGCGGCGGGCATCGACATGGACTTCCGCGGCGAGCCGTTCGGTCCCATGCCGCAGGTGCTGTGCGTGGCGGAGACGGTGGACAAGCTGCACGCCATCTGCATGGTCTGCGGCAACCCCGCCAGCCGCAACCAGCGCCTGGTCAACGGCGAGCCCGCGCCCTACGAGGCCCCGCAGATCCAGGTGGGCGGCCAGGAGAGCTACGAGGCCCGCTGCCGGATGTGCCATCAGGTGCCCAGCGCCCAGCGCGACCAGACCTCGCTGCTGGACCTGCTCAACTACACCCCCGCCGACGCGCTCGTCCTTACACGTGAGAGCCTGAAGCGCAGCGCCTGACCGGGCCCCTTCCTCCCCACGTCCCGCCCACCCGCACGACCTCTCCTATGCCGCAAGAATCCAGATCGGGAGACTCGGAGCTGCACGAGGTGCTGACGGCGACGCTCAACGCGATGGACCGCCTGCTGAACCTCTTTCGGCTGGAGCGGATGATCCACCTGGTGGTGGGCATCGTGGCGTTCCTGATGCTGCTGGGCGCCGCGGCCACCTGGCTGATGAGCGGGATGAGCGACGCGAAGATGCTGCTGATCTTCGGCTCGTCCGGGCTGGTGACCATCTCCGCCGCCCGCATCACCTACTTCTTCAACAAGGCGTTCTCGCTGGTGGAGGACATCGTCCGCGCGCTGATCCCCGCCGCCAGGAAGGTGGACGATGCAAAGCCTTGACGAGAGCGCCATCGACGACCTGCGGCGCTCGCTCGGCTCCCTCCAGAAGCTGCGGCGCTCCGCCATCGGCTCGATCGCACTGATGGCGGTGGGGATCGCCACGATGATCGGCGCCACCATCTACGCGGGGACGGTGCTGGGGCCGCTGGAGAAGGAGCGGGAGCAGCTGGAGGAGGAGATCGCCGCGCTGACGGCGTCCCGGTCGCGCATGGTGAGGGAGGGGCAGGCGGATGCCGCGGCGCTCGACGCCACGAGGCGGCAGCTCGACTCCATCCAGGCGGCGCTCCGCCAGCTCTCCAGCGGGCCGCTCTCGGCGGCGGCGCAGTCGCAGGTGAACACGGTGCTGCGCAAGACGGAGCGGGCCGAGCAGACCGTGGCCGCCGCCGAGGAGGCTGCTTCGCCGCCCGGCGAGGCGAAGAGCCTGGACGACCTGGTGTCGGCGCTGTTCTCGCCCAACGCCGCCACGCGCGTAAGGGCCTACGACGCCCTCATGGCGCAGCACGGGCGCTCGCCGCAGCTGGTGCCCGCCGTGATCGCCAGGGCGGAGGCCGAGCCGGACAACATGAACGGCGTCTACAACGCGCTGGTGGTGCTGAACACCGTGAACGCGGGCGTGCTGCGCGCCTCCATGGACCGGGTGGTGCCGTTCGCCGCCTCGGTGAAGACGGACGGGCGCCCGCGCATCGCGGAGCAGCTCCGCAGGCTGCGCGAGCGGCTGCCCGCCTCCGCCGGCTGACGGCGCGGCTCCCGCCGCCGGCATCCTTTCCGCCACCCGGGGCGTCCCACTCACCGGCCGCCGCCGCGCTCTTGCGCGCGCGCCGGCCGGAGTGCAGGATTTTCAGCATCCGAAAGACGCCGTCCCGCGCGCAGCGCGCCCGCGGACCTCCGCCGCGCCGAGCATCCCCCATCCGCCCCACGCCCATGCGCATCCGCAGAACGCACCTGGTAGCCCTGGCCGCGCTGGCGCTGGCGGCCGCGCCGTCCGCCGCGCAGGACCGGCGGCCGCTCACCGCCATGGACCTGCACCGCCTCAAGACCGCCGGCAACGTCGCGCTGTCGCCGGACGGGCGGCGCGCCGTGTACGTGCTGACGCAGGTGGACAGCGCCGAGAACCGCTACCGCCGCGACCTGTGGATCGCCAGCACGGACGGCTCCGGAACGCGGCGGCTGACCTGGATGAACGCCCGCGGCATCGGCGGCGTGCGCTTTTCGCCGGACGGGCGGATGCTGTCGTTCACGACCTCGCGGCAGGGGACGGGGACGCAGGGCTCGCAGATCTGGATCCTGCCGCTGGCGGAGGGGGGCGAGGCGTGGCCGCTGACGGAGCTGGAGACCGGCGCCGGCGCCGCGGTGTGGTCGCCGGACGGCACCCGCATCGCCTTCGGCTCGTCGCTCACGCCGGAGCAGGTCCGCCGCGCGCAGGGCGACACGGCCAAGCGCGAGGAGGCCAAGGTGGACGTCGCGGCCATGCAGAACATCCACCGCGACCGCGCCGCCGCGCTGGCCTCCATCCGCGCCAAGCTGGAGGCCAACGCCAAGGAGAACGATCCCCGCCGCGTCACCCGGCTGGACTACCTGGGCGAGACGTCCATCCAGGACGAGGAGTACGACCAGCTCTACGTGATCGACGTGCGCCCCGGCGCCAAGCCGGTGCAGCTCACGCGCGAGATGTTCGGCAGCGGCGGCCCGGCCTGGACCCCGCGCGGCGACTCCATCATCTACTCCGCCAGCCCGCCGCAGGGCGGCCGCCACCCGGACTACGAGCTGGAGGGCGACCTGTTCGTCGTCCCCGCCACGGGCGGCACGCCGCGCCGCATCTCCGAGCCGGGGATGGTGGAGTTCTCCCCCTGGTTCACGCCGGACGGGCAGCACATCGTCTACTTCCGCCAGACCGTGGACCCGGCCCTCTTCACCGCCACGGACGCCGAGCTGGTGGTGATGCGGCGCGACGGCAGCGACCGCCGCAGCATCACGGGCTCGCTGGACCGCGGGCCCAACGGGTACGTCATCACCCCCGACGGGACGCTGTACTTCACGGTGGCGACGGAGGGCGCGGTGTCGCTCTACCGCACCGCGCTGGACAACATCGCCCCGCAGCCGGTGGTGCGCGGGCCCCGCGGCGTGCTCTCGTTTGACGTGGGCGGCGGGCGCATCGCCTGGTCGCAGATGAGCCCGCAGTACCCCAGCGACGTCTACACGGCCGCCGCGGACGGCGGCGGCGAGCGCCGGCTGACCGCGCTGAACGATTCGCTGCTCGCTCAGGTCTACGTGGGCGAGTACAACGAGGTGTGGTACCCCTCGTTCGACGGCAGGCGCGTGCAGGGATGGTACGTGCTGCCCATCGGCCACCGCCCCGGGGGGAAGCGCCCCCCGCTGGCGGTGGAGATCCACGGCGGACCGCACGCCATGTGGGGGCCGGGCGAGGCCAGCATGTGGCTGGAGTACCAGGTGCTGGCGGGCGCGGGGTACACGGTCTTCTTCTCCAACCCGCGCGGGTCGGGGGGATACGGCAACGAGTGGCTGCGCGCCATCCGCCGCAACTGGGGTACGCCCCCGGCGCGCGACATCCTGATCGGCGCGGACACGGTCATCGCGCGCGGGCTGGCGGACCCGGCGCGGCAGGCGGTGACGGGCGGCAGCTACGCGGGATACATGACGGCGTGGCTCATCGGGGCGGAGGCGCCGGAGCGGTTCAAGGCCGCGGTGGCCGCGCGCGGCGTGTACGACCTGGGCACGTGGTACGGGGGATCGAACACCTGGCGCCTGTTCGAGGGCGAGTTCGGCGTGCGGCCGTGGGAGGACCCGGAGATCGTGCGCCAGCAGTCGCCGCTGGCGTACGTGGACCGCATCCGCACGCCGCTGCTGCTGCTGCACGCGGACACGGATTTCCGCACCACCATCGCGGGCGCGGAGTCGCTGTTCCGGGCGCTCAAGGTGCTGGGCCGCGAGGTGGAGTTCGTGCGCTACCCGCGCGAGGGCCACGAGCTGACGCGCTCCGGCGAGCCGAAGCACCGCATCGACCACATGCTGCGCACGCTGGAGTTCTTCGAGCGCTACATCACGCACTGAACTGCAGGTCTCACGCAGAGATGCAGAGGGCGCGGAGAACTGCGGGAGACACGGTTGACCGCGCCTCACGCGAAGGGTAGATTAAGCGCACACCATACCCCCCCGGCCGCTTCGACGGCCGGGCGCGAGGCCGCCTTCGGGCGGCCTCTGCTTGTTTATGAACCTGCTGCGGCTGGTGACGTGAACGGCACGCGCCCAAACGCCTCCTTCGCTCCCGCACGTCCTGTAAACCCTCGAACGTGGGTATACGTGGACGGGTTCAACTTCTACTACGGAGCTCTCAAGGGCACGGCCCACCGGTGGCTCAATCTGGGCGCGTATTGCAGGCTGCTCCTGCCGCGCAATGACGTCCAGCGGATCAAGTACTTCACTGCACGCGTAAGCGCGCGCGTGAACAAGCCAGACGCGCCGCTCCGGCAGCAGGCCTATCTGCGGGCGCTCGCCACGCTACCGGAGGTGGAACTGCACTTCGGACATTACCTGGCGCATGTTCGGCGGCTTCCTCTGGTCGGTCCGGGTGGCGGGCCGTTGATTCACGGCGGCCGCGTTCAGTTCGCCGCGGTGCTCCAGGAGGAAGAGAAGGGGTCGGACGTAAACCTGGCGTCCCATCTCGTGCACGATGCCCACCATCATCGGTTCGACGTCGCTGTGGTGGTTTCCAACGACTCGGACCTGGAGACGCCGATCCGGATCGTTACGCGTGAGCTCGGGTTGCCGGTTGGAGTGGTGAACCCCTACGCCGAGAAGATACCGGCGCGCCAGTCAGTGCAATTGAGGCGGGTAGCCAGTTTCCTCAAACCGGTGCGTGCGGGCGCGCTGAGGAAATGCCAGTTCCCGCCGGTGCTCACAGACGCGGACGGTACGATCCAGAAGCCGTCGGCATGGTGAGCCGCTAGTCGTCGTCCTCCCACATGCGGCGCTCCTCGTCGCGGACGATGCGGGTGAGCGCGGCGTCCCAGGGGATGCGCTCGGTCATGGCGGCGGCCTGCGCCTCGATCCACACCTCGCGCAGGACGACGTCGATCACCCCGATGCCCTGGCCCTCGCGCACGCGGCGCAGCTCGGCCGCGCGCTCGGCCAGCGGCAGCAGCTCCGGCGGGATGTCTTCCTGCGGGGCCAGGTAGGCGCGCCCGGCCGTCTCCGCGCTGCGGCCGTCGTGCGGGTCGTCCGGCTGCGCCGGGCGCGGCGCCCAGCGGCGCGGGTCGCGGGCCACGCGCAGGGCCAGGCTGCCCTCCGCGAACGGCTGCCACCACTCCACCAGCCCGCCGCTCAGCTCGTTCAGCAGCTTTTCCGCGGCGGTGCGGATCGGGCCCTTGCGGGCGCCGGGGCGCACGCCGCGGTCCACGATCAGCAGCAGCTCCGCCCCCGGCTGCTCGTGCGCGAACGACTGGATCCAGCGCAGCGCCCGCGCCCGCGCCGTGTCCGGGCCCTCGCCCTGCAGGTCCAGCCGGCGCGTGGGCGGGAAGTGCCGCGACTCGTACTCCCGCGCAAGCTCGTTCAGCCTCAAGCCCCGTGCGCTCCTGCCGCGTGGACGGATGGGTGATCCGGCGCCGCTCCCACGCACGGACGGGGCCGCGGCGGGGAACGTGGATTGCAGCCCCGACCCCTCCCGTACGCACGAGAGCCGCGCCACCGGAGCGGGACGCGGCCACACGAAGGAGGAGCGACGATGGCCTACCGGCACTACGACTACGGCCTGCGCGGCTACCGCGAGACGGCGCCCCGCCCGCGCCCCGTGGGCACCCACTACGACGCGGGCTACCACGGCGGCGACGGGGGATACGACCGCGGCTACCAGGGCGGCGCGGGATACGACCGCGGCTACGGTAGCGGTGGAAGGGGATACGACCGCGGGTACCACGGGCGCCCGGAGATGCCCAACCGCGTCACCCTGCGCTACAACCGGGACTACGTGCGTCCGGGCCCCGACCGCTACCCCGTCAACTACAACCCCTACGGCGGCGACCGCGAGCAGCGCGTGGGCGACATGACTGCGTACTGGCGTCCCTACGCCACCTCCGGCGGCTCGCGCACCTGGCGCGGCGGCGGCCAGCCCGTGGGCTGGGAGCGCGAGGCGGACCACCGCCGCTACGACCGCGACTTCCGCGGCTACGGGCGCGACTACTACGGCCCCATGCGCTGACGCCGCGGGGTCAGGCCGCGCGCCCCCGCCGCCCGCGGGAGCCGCCCCGCCCCCCGCGCGAGTCCATGCGAAA
>DASTLD010000287.1:0-11351 GCA_035715345.1 Longimicrobium sp. | reverse complement strand
CGTTCGGGCCGGAGCTGGCCCGGCGCGTGGCCGCCGCGGGCACGGCGGAGGGGCGGGAGCGCGCGCGCGTCGCCGCCGCGGCGCTGGCGCGCGTGGGCGCCGTCGGCATCACCCCCGACGACGCGGCGTACCCGGAGCCCTTCCGCCGCCTGCCCGATCCCCCGTTCCTGCTCTTTGCCTGCGGGCGATTGGACCTGCTGGAGAAGCCCGGCATCGCCGTCGTCGGGACCCGCGCGCCCACGCCGTATGGGCGATCGGCCGCGGCGGGGCTGTCGGGCGAGCTGGCGCGGGCCGGCTACGCGGTGGTGAGCGGGATGGCGCGGGGGATCGACTCCGTGGCGCACGCGGCGGCGCTGGAGGCCGGGGGCGCCACGGTGGGCGTGCTGGGGCACGGCATCGACCGCGTCTACCCGCCGGAGAACCGCCGCCTGTTCGAGCGCGTGCGCCGCGACGGGCTGCTGCTCTCCGAGCTGGCGCCGGGCGAGGAGCCGCTGGCCGGCAACTTCCCCCGCCGCAACCGCCTGATCGCGGCGCTCAGCGCGGGCGTGCTGGTGGTGGAGATGGGGGAGAAGAGCGGCGCGCGCCACACCGTGGAGTACGCGCTCGAGCAGGGGAAGGACGTGTTCGCGGTGCCGGGCCCCATCGGCTCGCCGATGAGCGCGGGCACCAACCAGCTCCTCAAGGAGGGCGCCCGGCTGGTCACCTCCGCCGCGGACATCCTGGAGGAGCTGCACGGCGTCGGCCACGGCGAGCGCCCGTCCGGCATCGCCTTCAACCCGCCTCCGCCCATCCGCCGCGAGGCCCCCGCGGACCTGGCGCCGGAGGAGGCGTCCGTCCTGACCGCCCTGGCCCCCGAGCCGCGCCACGTGGACGACCTGTCCGTCCAGACGGGAATCCCCACCCACCGCCTGCTGACGGCGCTCCTCAACCTCGAGCTCCGCGAACTCGCCGAATCGCTGCCTGGCAAGCAGTTCCGCCGCTGCTGATTGCCCGCTGTATCGTCCCGTGGCTTCCCGGGACGGAGCGACCATCCGCCCGGTGCACAATGCCCGAAACCCGTTACGCCGAGGCGCCGCTTCGGCCCGTGGGCGCCGTCGACGAGGTGCAGGTCGTCGGTGCGCTCGCCGAGATCGTGGTCGAACGGCTCCAGCTATGCACGACCGCCCGCAGCGTCTGGCTGCACCCGAACACCGCACACCACATCGCCACCCAGCGAGGGATGGACCAGGGAGAAGCGGACTTCATCTTCTCGCATCTGCCGAACACGATCCTGCGGCCTCACTTCTGCGGGTGCGATCCACGCGCGCCGCGGCGGTATGACCTCATCCACGTACCAGCCGGCTCCGGCCGCGCCGTGTTCGCGGCCATCAAGGTGGTCGCCGCTGCGGAGGCGGCCAGCAGGACGGACGAGATCTGGGTGAGCACGGCGCACCCGCTTCCGCGAAGCTTCCTCTCTCGCAAGCGGTACCGGGAGTCGCTCCATCGGCTGGATGGGGCTTGACGCAGGGGTGGGCGGGTCGTAAGATTCGGGCGTTGGAACTGCCACCGGAGGGCGGAGAGACACGCACCGCCAGGCGTATCCCGCAAGGGGTCGCGACACAGATGCCGGAACCGCGTGCCCGGCCTGGAACGCAGTCCTGCGAACGGCTCTGACCTCATGGGTCAGGGCCGTTCTCATTGGTGTTCTCGCGGCCCTACGCGAGAATTGCCCGCCAGCATCGCACTACCCACCACCGCGAGACCCCACCATGCGCACGACCCTCCGCACCTCGCTGCTCTCCATCGCCACCGTAGTGCTCCTGTCCGCCTGCTCGGGGGGCGGGGAGCTGGACACGCTGGCGCGCGGCATCGAGCGCGACCTGAAGGTGCCCACCGCGATCATCGAGGCGAGCCACACGTCGCTGGAGGTGATCGTCTACAACCACCCGCTCGCCGGGGGCACGGACGCGCAGCGCGAGGCGGCGGCGCGGCAGACCGCCGAGTACGTGCGCGACCACTACGCGGACTACGGCTTGCTGGCGCAGGTGGTGGTGGAGCTCAAGGCCAAGGGCGGCGGCGCCATGTCGTACGCCACGCGCACCCAGGTCTACACCTTCTCCCGCCGCGAGCTGGGCCGCCCCCGCACGTCCGCCGCCTGACGCGGGGAACGCCGCCGCCGCTCGGGTGTCCCTGATCCCGTTGCACGGCAGGGACTTGCACCCGATACCCACCCGGATGGCGGACTCTCTCCAGGACGGATTCACGGATCGCACGGACGGCGGGCGCCCGCGCTCGCTGTACGTGCACGTGCCGTTCTGCGTCCGCCGCTGCTCGTACTGCGACTTCGCCGTGCAGGCCACGCCGCACGCCCCCACCGCCGCCTGGCTCGACGCCGTCGCCGGCGAGATGCGGCTGCTGGCGCACGAGCGCGGCTGGGACGCGCCGCTGCGCCTGGACACCGTCTACATCGGCGGCGGCACGCCCAGCATGCTGGGGCCGGACGCGATGGCTGCCCTCCGCGAGCGCCTGGCGCCGTGGGCCACGTGGGACGACGCGGCGGAGTGGACGTGCGAGGCCAACCCGGAGAGCTTCACGCCCGAGGTGGCGCGCGGGTGGAGGGCAGCCGGCGTGAACCGGCTGTCGCTGGGCGCGCAGACGTTCCACGAGCCGGCGCTGCGCTGGATGGGGCGGATGCACGGGCCGGAGGGCCCCGCGCGCGCCTTCGCGGCCGCGCGCCAGGCGGGGTTCGGCAACGTCAGCATCGACCTGATCTTCGGCCTGCCGGCACGGCTGGGGCGCGACTGGGGCCAGGACCTGTTCCGCGCGCTGCTGCTGGAGCCGGAGCACGTCTCGCTCTACGGCCTGACCGCGGAGGCTGGCGCCCCGCTGGGCCGCTGGGTGCACGAGGGCCGCGAGACGCTGGCGGACGAGGACCGCTACGCGGACGAGTACCTGCTGGCGCACCGCACGCTGACCGCCGCCGGGCTGGAGCACTACGAGGTCTCCAACTTCGGGCGGCCGGGGCTGCGCTCGCGGCACAACTTCGCTTACTGGCGCGGCGTGCCGTACGCGGCGCTGGGGCCCGGCGCCCACGCCTTCCATCCCCCCGTGCGGCGCTGGAACGTGCGCTCCTGGGACGAGTACGCCGCGCGCATCGCCGCCGGGCGCCTGCCCACCGAGGACGAGGAGTACGTGGACGCGGACACCTCCGGCCTGGAGGCGGCCTGGCTGCGCCTGCGCACGGACGCGGGATGGCCGCTGGACGGGGCGGGGGACGAGGTGCGCGCGCTGGGTGCGTCGTGGGAATCGCGCGGCCTGGCCCGCATCACCGGCGAGCGGCTGGCGCTGACGGCGGAGGGGTGGCTGCTGCTGGACGCGCTGGCCGTGGACCTGGCGGACGCCGCCGAGCGCGACCACGAGGGGACCGCCGCGCTGCAGCTTTGACAGCGGCGTTCCCACCGCGGAACACGCGGGAGCGCGTCGTCCGCCTGATCGGCACCCCCGCGCGGCACCGGAACTTGCATTGACGCTCGCCCGGCGCGCGGGCAGATTGGACGGGTTTTGGCCCGGAAACCGGCCCCTGAGCAGCACATGGTGGACGAGTCCCTCTCCGAACGCGAGCACCAGATCCTGGAAGCGGTGATCCGCACCTACGTGGAGACCGCCGAGCCGGCCGGCAGCCGCATGGTGGCCCGCCGGTTCTCGCTCGGCATCTCCCCGGCCACGGTGCGCAACACCATGAGCGACCTGGAGGAGAAGGGGTACCTGTACCACCCGCACACCTCCGCCGGGCGGGTGCCCACGGACCTGGCCTACCGGCTGTACGTGGACCGCATCATGGACCGCCAGCCGCTGAGCCGCGCGGAGCGCACCACGCTGCGCCAGGAGCTGCTGAGCGGGGGCGACGGGGCCGCGGTGGAGCGCCTGCTGCGGCGCGCGGCGCAGGTCGTGGGCCTGCTGACGCAGGAGCTGGGGATCGCCGCCGCGCCGCGCATGGACGAGGCGGTGCTGGAGCGGCTGGACCTGATTCCCCTCTCCGAGCAGCGCGTGCTGCTGGTGCTGTCGCTGCGCGCGGCCGGCGTGCGCACGGTGTACGTGGACGTGCCCGCGGCGATTCCGGCGACGACGCTGGCCTCGGTCGCCGTCATCCTCAACGAGCGGCTGGCGGGGCACCGCCTGGCGGAGATCCGCGCCACGCTGCCCGAGCGCCTGCGCGACAGCATGCCGTCCGACGACCCGGGCGCCGGGCTGCTGAACGTGTTCCTGCAGTCCGCGGACGAGTGGTTCGCGCCGGCCGGCGCGGCGGGCGACGACCTGCACCTGGGCAGCGCCTCCGTGCTGGCGGACCAGCCGGAGTTCAGCAGCGGCGAGCGGCTGCGCAGCCTGATCGAGCTGACCGAGCGCCGCGACCTGCTCAAGAGCGCGCTGGGCACCCGCGGGGCGGGCGAGGGGCTCAAGGTCACCATCGGCGTGGAGCACCAGGACCCGGCGCTGTCGGGGCTCACGCTGGTCACCTCGGAGTACCGGGTGGGGTCGCTCAAGGGGGTGATCGGGGTGATCGGCCCCACGCGCATGCCCTACGAGCGGGTGATCGCGCTGGTGGAGAGCACGTCGGCGCTGGTGTCGGAGCTGCTGGTGTAGATGGGAGCGATGGGATCGCGATGAGCACGGTGATGAGAGACTACTACGAGGTGCTGGGCGTCGCCCGCGACGCGGACGGCGAGGCCATCAAGAAGGCATATCGCAAGCTGGCGCTCCAGTACCACCCGGACCGCTCCGGCGGCGACAAGGAGGCCGAGGAGCGCTTCAAGGAGGCCACCGAGGCCTACGAGATCCTGCGCGACGCGGACAAGCGCGCCGCCTACGACCGCTTCGGCCACGCCGGCGTCAAGCGCGGCGGCCCGGGCGGGCCGGGGGGCTTCGGCGGGTTCGGCGGCGGCTTCGGCTTCGAGGACGCGCTGAACATCTTCATGCGCGACTTCGGCGGCTTCGAGGACCTGTTCGGCGGGCGCGGGCGGCGCGGCGGGGTGCAGCGCGGCAAGGACCTGCAGATCAAGGTGCCCATCACCCTGGCCGAGGTGGCCACGGGGGTCAAGAAGACCGTCAAGCTGCGCGTGCTGGACGTCTGCGGCACCTGCAGCGGCAGCGGCTCGGCGGACGCGGAGGGCCCGGTGACCTGCACCACCTGCCAGGGCGCGGGCCAGGTGCGCAGCGTGCAGCGCAGTGTCTTCGGCCAGTTCGTCAGCGCCAGCGTCTGCCCCACCTGCCGCGGCGAGGGGCGCATCGTCGGCAACCCCTGCCGCGCCTGCAACGGCGACGGCCGCCAGCGCGGCGAGCGCACGGTGGAGATCGAGATCCCCCCCGGCGTCAGCTCCGACAACTACCTGACCCTGCGCGGCGCCGGCAACGTGGGCCCGCGCGGCGGCCCGCGCGGCGACGTGATCGCCGTGATCGAGGTGGAGGACGACCCGCGCTTCCTGCGCGAGGGCGGCGACCTGGTGTACGACCTGCCCGTCTCCTTCAGCATGGCGGCGCTGGGCGGCGAGGTGGAGGTGCCCACCGTCTACGGCGACGAGAAGGTCAGGCTCCCCGCCGGCGTGCAGAGCGGCGACGTGATGACGCTGCGCGGCAAGGGGCTGCCGCACCTGGGAGGCGGCGGCCGCGGCGACCAGCACGTGCGCGTGCAGGTGTGGACGCCCACGGAGCTGACGGCGGAGCAGGAGGAGCTGTTCCGCCGCCTGCAGGAGCTGGAGGGGCCGGTGCCGGGCAGCAGCGCGCGCCGCCGCCAGGGCTTCTGGGACCGCGTGAAGGACGCCTTTGCCGCGTGACCCCGGCGCGGTGGATGGTGGTCACCGTGCGCGTGGCCGATCCCGAGCTGCTGCCCCTGGCCGCGGAGGCGCTGGTGGCGCGGGGAAGCTGGGCGGTGCTGGAGGCCGAGGGCGGCGTGGTGACCTACGTGCCCGAGCCGCCGGACGCGGAGGCCTTCGCCGCGGAGCTGCGCGCGGGGCTGGAGGACGAGCTGCCGGAGGCCGCGGCGCCGGAGCTGTCCTGGCGCTGGGAGGAGGACCAGGACTGGGCCGCGGACTGGAAGCGCGGCCTGGCCCCGCGCCGGCTCACGGACCGCCTGGTCGTGAAGCCGACGTGGACGGAGTGGGACGCGGCGCCGGGGCAGGTGGTGATCGACGTCGATCCGCAGATGGCGTTCGGCACGGGCGAGCACGCCACCACGCGCGGCTGCCTGCGCCTGCTGGACGCCGTCGCGCGCGAGGGAGACCGCGTGCTGGACGTGGGCTCCGGCTCCGCCATCCTGGCCATCGCGGCGGCGCGGCTGGGCGCGCGCGAGGTCGTCGCCGTGGAGTACGACCCCGATGCCAATCTGAACGCCCGCGAGAACCTGGAGGGCAACGGCGTCGCGGACCGCGTGCGCATCGTGGAGGCGATGGCGGACGCGGCGCTGCTGCGCGGGCTGGGCGGCTTCGACCTGGTGCTGGCCAACATCCTGAGCGGCGTCATCCGCCCGCTGCTGCCCGCCTTCCGCGCCGCGCTGGCGGACGCCGATGACGGGCGGCTGATCGTGAGCGGCATCCTGCGCACCGAGAGCGGGGACGTGCTGCGCGACGCGGAGGCCGCCGGCTTCCGCCTGGACCGGGTGGACCAGGAAGAGGAGTGGTGGAGCGCGCTGCTCCGCCCGGCGGGCTGATCTTTTTTCCGGGATGGTGAAATCGCTGCGGGGCGCCGGTTCATCCGGCGCCCCCGCTTTTTGTCCCCGCAGCACCAGTGGGATGGGCCCGAGGTGCCGCTCGGCTGGCAAGGTGTTTGCGGCGATATCTGTCGGAAAAAATATCTCCTGGCTCGTGCTACCTGCACGAGTCGCAGCCGCCACGCGCATCCTCCCGTGCCATGGACACACACGCGATTTCTGCTAAGGAACGGCCGTTCGCACGGTGCCTGCTGCTGCTGTGTCTGCTCTCGGCATGCGGACGGGCCGAGGCGGGCGGCGCTGACGCCGGGTTCGACGACGTCTTCAACCGCGGCGCCACGCTGCGCCTGGCGGAGACGCCGGAGGTCATCAACGTGGGCATCGAGGTGGCGCCGGACCCGCGCGGCGGCTTCCTGGTGGCGGACGCGCTGGAGGGCCAGGTGCGCAGCTACGCCGCGGACGGCGCCCTGCGCTGGCACGCGGGGCGGAAGGGCGCCGGCCCGGGCGAGTTCCGCTCGGTGGTGCGCGCGGTGCGCCTGCGCTCCGGGCAGGTGCTGGCCACGGATTGGAACGACCGCTTCACCCTCTACGACTCGGCCGGCTCGGCGCCGCCCGCCACCGTGCAGACGCCGTTCAAGCACGTGGAGGACCTGGAGGTGGTGGACGACTCCACCGTACTGGTCTCCGCGCTGCTGGAGCTGAAGACGCACGGGCCGCGGCTGCACCTGTGGAACCTGCGCCGCAACCGCGTGGCGCACAGCTTCTTTGCCCCCTCGCGCGGCACGCCCAACGAGACCGCCGCGCACATGGCCGGCTGGGTCAAGGCCGCCCTGCGCGGCGACACCATCGCCGCCGTCTTCTCGCTGGCGGACACGGTCCACTTCTTCACGCTCGACGGGCTGCGGCTGGGGGCGGAGCCCATCCCCTTCCGCCACTTCCGCCCCGTCGCGCCGAAGATGCCCTCCGGCGCCGCCGTGGCCAGCCCGGTGGAGCGGGCGCGCTGGCTGGCCTCGTTCGACCTGGTCAACAACGTGAGCTGGCTTCCGGACGGGCGGCTGGTGTTCACCTACCAGAGCATGGTGGCGGAGCAGGGGCTGACCCGCCGCTGGCACCTGCTGGGCATGCGCCGCGGCGGCCCCGCCCTGTTCGAGCTGCGCGACGTGCCGCGCCTGATGGCGGTGGACGACGTGCGCGGCGCGCTCTACTTCATGACCCCCGGCTCGGAGACACCCAACCAATGGACCGTCGCCACCCTGCGCGGCTGAGCGCCGCCCTGCTGCTGGCGCTGATGGCCGCCGCGTGCGGCCGGGCGCCCGCCCGCCCTGTGGCCTCGCTGGCCGCGGGCAAGCCCGCGCCGGCGGAGTGGACGCCCGTGGAGTGGCGCCGCCCGGTGCCCGTGTACGTCGTCTGGCTGGTGCGCACCGCCGACTGCCTGTCCTGCCAGTTCGCCGACTACGAGTTCCGCCGCGTGGCCGCGCGCTTCGGGCCGGAGGTGCCGCTGCTGACCGTGCACGTGGGCCGGCCCGCCGCGGCCACCGTGCCGCAGGGCTTCCTGCGCTCGCGCCGCCTGCAGTCGCGCGTGCAGACCATCTCGCCGGCGGAGTTCGCGCGGCGCCACGGCGATGCCACGCTGCCCGCCATCCTGCTGGTGCGCGACGGCGTCATCGCCTGGACCAGCTCCGCGCGGCCGCCCAAGGGCACGCCGCCGGTGCGCCTGGACACGCTGGTGGCCATGCACCGCCAGCTTTCCGCGGCGCGCGCGCGCGCCCCCGCGACAGACGACGCGGCTGGGCGCACCTGATCACCCGAACCACTTGCAGCGGGAGCGGAGAAAACCTTCACCAGGAAGAGGAGGAACGACCATGCGGATGACCTCTCACAGGCTGCGCTTCGCGGCGCTGGCGGCGGTGCTGGGCGCCGCGGCCCTGCTGGGCGAGCCGGGCGCGCAGGCGGCGCAGGAGGCGCAGGCCGCCGACATCCAGTTCTGGGTCACCAGCCAGGACCCCGGCACCAAGTGCGAGGAGTGCTGCTTTACCGGCTACTGCTGCCGCGTGCCCATCGTGGATTGCTGAACGCGCGGCGCGGATGAGCCATCCGCGCCGGTGACGGCTGGTCCCGCGGCGGCGACGGCGGGGCGCCCCGCTCCCGCTGCCGCAAGGCCGGGCGCCGCGCCGCCGGATGCCGCGGGACTGGCGCGCGGAGAGGGCAGGACCAGTCGCAGGACACCACCTCATCCTACCACGAACGGAGGAACGATGACGAGGCCACGGATCGCGAAGTGGGTGACCGCGCTGGCGGCGGGAACCCTGGCGGGCGGCATGCTGCTGGCCCAGCCGGCGGTGAGCGGCAGCCAGCAGGCGGAGGCGAGCAAGATGCAGTTCTACATCACCAGCGTGGAGCCGGGATACGGGTGCGCGGGGTGCTGCACCACCGGCTACTGCTGCGACGTCCCCATCGACCGCTGCCAGCAGGGGAACTGAGGCGCGGCGGACGAAAGGGAGGCGGGGGCGCCGGAACGGTCCGGCGCCCCCGCCTGGCATCACCCGGCGCGCGGGCTACCGCGGCGCGCGCGACACCCGCAGCGTGTAGCGGCCCAGGTCCGTGGGGCCGATGCCGTTCGCGCGGATGGTGTAGGTGCCGCTGGCCGGCAGCGTCACCGTCACCTCGGAGTTGGTGCCCTCGCCGCTGTCGTCGTTGCTGGCGATGCGCTCCAGCTCGCCGTTGCGCAGGGTGCCGACGACCAGGTAGGTGTCGAACTCGTCGGAGGCCATGGAGATGGTCAGCACCTCGCCGGCGCGGCCCTGGTAGGTCCAGTCCTCGTAGTACGAGTCGTCCTCCGCCAGCACCGGGTCCGCCGGCGACAGCTCGCCGGTAACCGCCTGCCCGGCGGTGATGGGGCCCGCGCGCTGGGGCGGCGGCCCCGCGGCGCCGCGCGCCAGCGAGAGCGAGTACGCGCCCGTCTGGCCGGCGCCGAGCGAGTTGGCGCGGATCAGGTACGTCCCGTTGGCCGGCAGCGTGGCCACGATCAGCGAGTTGGTCCCCGTGCCGCCGTCGTCGTCCGCCTCCACCTCCTGGAAGTTGCCGTTGACGATGCGGCCCAGCGCCAGGTACGTGTCGAAGGCCGAGGACGTCATGGAGATGCGGACCCGCTCGCCCGCGCGGCCCTGGTAGGTGTAGGTGTCGTAGAACGAGCTGTCGGCCAGCATGGCGTCGCTGCGGCTGAGCGTGCCGGACCGCGTCTGGCCGATGGCCAGCGCCGACGCGCCCGCGCCGCCGCCCCCTCCGCCTCCTCCTCCACCCGCCGCGGCCACCTCCACCGTGTAGGCGCCCGTGTCGCCCTCGTTGAGCGCGTTGGCCACGATGAAGATCTTGCCGCCGCGGTCCAGCGTGACCTCCACCCTGGAGTCCGTGCCCCCGCCGCCGTCGTCGTCGCTGGCGATCTCCTGGAAGTCCATCCCCGCAAAGCGGCCCACCTTGATGAAGGTGTCGAAGGCACCGGAGCGCATGGTCACGGTGATGCGCTCGCCCGCGCGCGCCTCGTACGAGTACAGGTCGAAGTACGAGTTGTCCGTGAACTTCATGTCGCTGGCCGTCAGCGTGCCCGAGGCGCGGACGCCCGCGCGGAGGGGCGTGGCCGCGGCCTCTTCCGTGGACGGCTCCGGCTCCGCGCGCGGCGACGCCGGCTGCGCGGGGGCGCCGCTGGTGTTGAAGTAGAAGTCGCCCATGATGGACGACGACTCCCAGGGCACCTGGTCGCCGTTGGAGCGCGCGCTGACGGAGCGGCGCACCTGCTTGTGCATCTGCTCCACGACCACGCCCGGCGTCCGCATGTGCCGCAGCAGCTCCGACGTGTACAGCCCGTTGCGGGCGACGAAGTTGCCGTCGCTGGCCAGGTCGCCCGGCGCCGTGGCGTAGGCGATGAAGGTGCCCGTGGGCGCGTTCATCATGGCCAGCCCCTGCGAGCCGGCGCTCCGGGTGCGCGCGAAGGGGTTGTTCCGGCACGCGTCCAGGAACAGCAGGTTCACGCGGCTGCGCGCCGCCTCCATCTGCGCCAGCACCAGGCCCACGGGAACGGCCTCGTACTCCACCTCCTCCTCGTTGCCGATCTCCGCGTCGATGGGCACCACGTAGTTCTCGCCCTTCACCTGGATGCCGTGTCCGGAGTAGAAGAAGAGGCCCACGGTGTTGGCGTCCAGCATGCGGCCGAACTCGCGGATGTCCTGCTTGACCTGGTTCTGCGTGCGGTCCGTGCGGACCAGGACGGTGAAGCCCAGCGCCTCCAGCGCCGCGCCCATGTCGCGCGCGTCGTTGACCGGGTTGCGCAGGGTGCTGGCGTTGCGGTACGCGGAGTTGCCGATCAGCAGGGCCACGCGCTTCTCGCCCTGCGCGGCCAGCGGGGCGGCGGCCAGCAGCGCCAGCAGGCAGAGCAGCGCGCGCGCCGCCGCGCCGCGGGGTCGGGTCGGGAAGGGGCTCATCGTGGTGCGGACGTCGGGTAGGGGGTGCGGCGGGGGATGCGGATGCTTCCGCTCCGCCGCCCAATATCAGCGCCGGGGCCGGGCGCGGGCAAGGGATTTCGTCCCGGGCGCGGCCGGTTACATTGACGCGCGAGCCGCCGCATGTCCCACACCCTCCGAGCCGCCCATGACCGAGCGCACGCTGTTCACCCGCATCA
>DASTLD010000286.1:0-2656 GCA_035715345.1 Longimicrobium sp. | reverse complement strand
CATAGCCGCGAATTCATTCGCCGGGGTGCTCTCGCACACCGGCACCCGCACGCTCGCCGATCTCCGCCTGCAGACGGCCCAGGCGACGATCCTGTTGTCGCGCACGGAGTTACGCATAACAACAAACCCTCCCCCAGACTTGGGGGAGGGTGCGAGCCTAAGCGAGCGGGTGGGGGCGGCGCCTCCGGGCCGGGAGGCGGCGTTCTGAGCGATCTTCGCCTGGAGTCCGCAGGGACTTCGTGATGGAAGCAGACCTGGGGGAGGTTCCGATCGCCCTCAATCCACCGTGGCCAGCGCCGGGAGGGGGGTCCGGCTCTCGCTGCCGGCGCGGCAGTCGCGGAAGCCGGCCAGCACCTCCATCAGCCGCGCCACGTCCGCCTCGTTGCTGGCAATGCCCACCGACACGCGGATGGCGCCGACCGGGTGGTCGCTCATGCAGTCGCTGAACACCTGGATGTTGAAGGTCTCCGGCGTCAGCGTCTGGATGCAGCGGAAGGCGTCCTCGTCCGGGTACTCGAACGCGAACTCCGCCGCGCCGGGGTTGCAGAAGAAGCCGCTGCGCAGCGAGATCATCGCGTCGTTGGCGCGCTGCTCCACCGCGCGGAAGTCGATCAGCTCACCGGCCGGGTCCATCAGGTTGAACGCGACGGTGCCGCCGCGCCCCTCCGTGGTCCCGGGCCCGTAGACGCACACCATGGGCGCGCCGTTGCCGTGGCGCAGGCCCCGCAGCGCGTCGAGCAGCCGGGCCGTCAGCCGCATGACGTGCGCGTTGATGCGCTCGATGCCGATGCCCTCCAGGAAGTCCAGCCCCTGCGGCACCGCCGCGATCCCCAGGTAGTTGAGCGTGCCGTCCTCGAACGCCCGCGCGGTCACGTGCTGCAGGTGCACCTGGTTCTGCGCGGAGACGAAGCGCACCGTGCCGCCGCTGAACCAGGGGCGGTGCAGCTCTCCCAGCGCGTTGCGCCGCGCCAGCAGCGCGCCCACGCCGGTGGGAAAGCCGAACATCTTGTAGAACGACAGGCACACGAAGTCCGGCCGGTGCTCGCGCAGGTCCAGCCGGCTGGTGGGCACGAAGGCGGCCGCATCCAGCAGCGTGTGGTAGCCGTGCGCCGCCGCCAGCTCGGTCCACTCCAGCGGGTGCTTGACCCCGGAGAAGTTGGACTGCGCCGGGAAGGCGAACAGGTTGTGCCGGTCGCGCGGGGCGCCGGCCAGGTGCCGCTCCACGTCCGGCACGCGCAGCTCCGGCCCCAGCGGCACGTACGCCACCTCCGCCCCGTGCGCCGCGGCGAACTCGCGCAGCCCGTTGACGGAGTTGTGGTTGTCCGCGGTCAGCAGGAAGCGGCTCCCCGGCTCGAACGGGTACGCCTCGCCCACCAGCTTGAGCGCGCCGCTGGCGTTGAGCGTGAAGACGACCTCGTACGCCTCGGGATCGGCATGGAAGAAGTCCAGCACGCGCAGGCGGGCGTCCTCCACCAGCTTCGTGGCGGCCTGCGAGGTGGGGTTGCGCGAGTGGGGGTTGCCGTACAGGCCGCGGCTCAGGAAGTCCGCGTGCGCGCGCACCTGCGACTCCGCGTAGAGGCCGGCCCCGGTGTAGTCCAGGTACACGTGCCCCTGCGCGTCCAGCCGCGCGAACTCGCGACATCGCAGCTCTTCGAAGCTTTCCGCCATCCGTACGCCTCTCTCCCGGGGATCCGCCTGCGCGGCGGAAAGGTTACACCCGCCGCACCCCGCGGATCAACGCCGCACAACCCGCCGGAATCTGACGTTCACCCCCGCGCGGGCGTGGTCCCCGGCGTGGTGCCGGGCGCCGGGGGCGGGGTGGAGGGGATGCGGATGGTGTCGCGCGGCTGCTGCACCGGGCGGCCCAGCAGCGGCGGCTCCGGGCGCGTGGGCTGCTGCGGCGTGGGCTGCTGCGGCTGCGCGGGCTGCGGGTTGGCCGGCGTTGGCTGCGTGGGCGCCGGCTGCGTGGGCGCCGGGTTCACGGGCGTCGTGGGCTGCTGCGGCGCCGGGTTGGCCGGCTGCGACGGCGCCAGGTTCGCGGGCGCGGGGTTGGCCGGGCGCGCGGGCGCCGGCCGCGACGGCGCGGGCACCCCGGGGCGGGGAGGCGCGGGCGCGTTCGGGTTGATGCCCACCGGCCCCGGCGTGGGCACGTACACCGGCGTGGAGCCGGCCGCGCCGGGCTGCGGCGCCGCGGGGCCGTCCACCGGCTGGCTCGCGGAACCCTCGTCGCCGCCCGCGGCCACGGGCTGCTCCCCGTCCCCGCCATCCGTGACGACGATGGGCTGGCCGTCGGCGGTGGTGTCGCCGGCGACGGGCTCGGGGCGGTCATCGCCCCCGCCGCCTCCCCCGCGGGTCATCGCGAAGGCGACGGCGCCCGTCAGGAGCAGCAGCACCAGCACCAGCGGCAGGGCGCTGCGCTTCCGGCGCGGCGGCGCGGGCGCGGTGCTCGGCGGCGGGCTCGCGACCGGGGCCGCGGCGCGCGGCGGCGGCGGCGGCGCGGCGGCGGGCGGCGGCTGGAGCACGGTGGCATCGTCCGGCGCGGCGGCGTGCGCGGGCGGGGTGGCGACGATCGTCGCGACCTGTCCCGCGGGGGGCCCGGCCATCACCCGCGTCACGTCGTCGCCCATCGCCCCGGCGCGCTCCAGGGCATCCGCGA
>DASTLD010000285.1:0-14737 GCA_035715345.1 Longimicrobium sp. | reverse complement strand
AGCGTGCAGGTCGTGCTCGATGCGCTGCAGCGGCGCCTGCGCGGCCTCGGTGGCGCTCTCCAGCCCCTGTAGCGCGGACTGCTGGCGCAGGTTCGTGAGCACGGACGAGCCCTTCGTGCAGGCGGCGCGAAAATCCTTGATGTTGCGCTCCGCGTGCTCCATGAACTCGTCGGCGTCGATGCGGGTGCGTGCGGGAATGGTCATCGCCATTAGCACGCCGGCGACCGTCGCGTGCACCCCCGACGCCAGGAAGCAGCTCCACACCACGACTCCCAGCACCAGGTACGGGAGCGGCCCGCGCACGCCCAGCCGGTTCGCGAGCGCCGCGATGCCGATCAGCAGCAGCCCGGCCCCCAGCGCTCCCCACGCGATCTGCTCCGTGTAGAACAGGGCGATCACCAGCACGGCGCCGATGTCGTCGACGATCGCCAGCGCCGTCAGGAACACCTTGAGCGCCAGCGGCACCCGCGGCCCCATCAGCGCCAGCACGCCCACGGCGAACGCGATGTCCGTCGCCATGGGAATGCCCCAGCCTGCCGCGCCCCCGCCCTCCGCGTTCAGCGCAA
Organism: Longimicrobium sp.; assembly: GCA_035715345.1. Taxonomy (GTDB): domain Bacteria; phylum Gemmatimonadota; class Gemmatimonadetes; order Longimicrobiales; family Longimicrobiaceae; genus Longimicrobium. The sequence continues at coordinate 14,171 of DASTLD010000285.1, read as the reverse complement.
AGTACAGGAAAGCCGGAACGACCATTCCGCCCAGCGCGGCCGCAGCCGGCAGCGCAGCCTTGCGAAGGGACGTAAGCTCTCCAATCAGCGCCTCGCGCTTGATCTCCAGCCCGACAAGAAAGAAGAACATGGCCATCAGGCCATCATTGATCCAGTGGTGGAGGGTTTGCGAGATCGACCACGGGCCCAGCGTAAACGCGAGCGCCGTCTCCCACAGGTGATGATATGCCGCGGCCCATGGGGAGTTGGCCCAGGCCACGGCGATCAGGGTGCACGCGATCAGTGCGATCCCACCAGCCGACTCCATGCGGAAGAACCGCGCGATGGGAGAGAGAACCCGCTCGATCGGGCTTGCGGTCAACGGAATGGGTTCGCTCGGGTGAGCCATTGGAAGCTTGGTCCCGCGTCGTGGGGTGATGATTGTACGGCTGGGTGACTATCACCGCCGGCGCCCTCTACCCCGTCTGTCATACAAGGGGCTGCTGGTACTCTGCTGCACCGGACACATCCGCGAAGCCTGCGCCGCCTCCCGCCGAATCGCTGAGTCAGCGCATTTCTGCGTCCGCGCCGCCGCGCTGGAGCTCGTGACGGCCGACCTTGCCGGAGTGGTGGGATAGTGTGCGTGCGCCCAGGAGAACACGTCCCGGCGTCATGGGGACCGTGCACGGGAGGGGGCCACGGCCGCTCGTGAGCGTGACACCGCTCGACCGCGACCACGTCCGTGTCCAGGCTGCCGGCGTGAGGGTCGCGGGGCGGGCGCGGGTGCGACGGGCCGGGCGGGAGAGTGGTGCGGGTGGCAGTCAGCTCCCGCGCCGGGACCAGCGCCTCCACGCGGACTTCGTGGTCGACGCCGGCCGCGCCCGCCCTGCGCCCCCTCACCCTCGGCAACCGCGGCGACGCGGAGGCCGAGGTTGTGCAGGGCCTGCGAGGGGGCGAGTCGGTCGTGCTGTACCGGTCGGATAAGGTGGCTGGGGGCGCGCGAGTGGTGACGCAACAGTGAACGCCCCGCGTCTATGCTCCCACGGTCTGCGGACAAGAAAATTCGGGAGCCTTCGCCGGTTACGGACGGCGGTTCTTGTCGAGGATGGCCCAGATGATGACCAGGTACGCCAGGGCGCGCAGGGCGTAGAACCAGGTCTCGGTGCTCTCCGCGTGCTCCTGCCCCGCCAGCATGGCCAGCCCCGCGCGCTGCACCGCCAGCAGCGCGAACGCGAGCGCGAACCACGCGAACAGCCGGTCGCCGCTCTCGCGCCAGAAGCGCAGGAAGAACAGGCCCACCACCGCGTAGCCCGCCACCAGCAGCCCGGAAACGAAGCTCGTCGTCATCTCGACTCCCACACCAGCCCGTACAGCAGCGCCGCCACCCCCAGCAGCGCCGGCACCGTGCGCCACACCGAGAGGTCCACCTCCGGCACCACGCGCGTGTCCACGATCAGGAGCAGGTTGTTGAGCGTGAGCCCCGCGAAGCACACCCCCGCCCAGAACAGCAGCCGCGCCCGCGAGGCCGCGTAGCCCCGGAAGAGCAGCACCGCGCAGGAGAGGCTCGTGGCGGCGCACAGCACGTACACCAGCGTCGCGATCATCACGTCCTCTTGAGCTTGAAGGCGTCCGCGAAGCTGCGGACCGGGTCCGCCGTCTGCCGCTCGAGCACCGTCGTGATCACCCCCGCGCGGTTGGAGCGGTACGCCTGCGCCAGCGCGTCCACCGTCTCCGCCAGCCCGGGATCGCGCGGCGCGTAGGCGTATGCGCCCCCTGCCCCCCGCGCGGCCAGCCCCTGCTCCGCCAGCGCCTGCAGCCGCCGCTCGGACGACGCGGGCACGCTGTACACGGCCTCCGCCGCCGCGGCGGGGCTCCAGGCGCGCTCCGCGTCCCGGTGCAGCAGCAGCAGCAGGTCGAGCTGTTCGGCGGAGTCGATGTACCGGGCGATGAAGCGCAGTACGTCTTCGGGGATGGCTTCGGGCAACGAATCCGGCAGGTGGAGGCGTGACAGGACGAGCGCGCGGGCGCCGCAACGCCCGTGCCGCGGACGGGCTACACCACGTCGCCCAGCCCGTCGTCGGGCGTGTAGTCCTCGCCCTCCGGCGGGTAGACGACGATCAGGTTCAGCGGCTCCGCGGCGGCAAGGCGCTCCGGCAGGTGCTCCAGCCGCGGCTTCCACGCGGCGGATCCGCGGCGCGCGCTGAGCAGCACCACCAGGTCGTCGCGCCGCGCGGCGGCCACGCGGTCGCGCGCCTCCTCCCACCGCGCCACTCCCTCGGTCGATGCGGGGAGCGGGGGCCGGGCCGCGGCGTGCGCGCGCTGCACCGCCGCCCCGTCCGCGCCCACCGGCAGCAGCACCAGCGACGCCCCCGCCCCGTGCGCCACGCGGTTCACCAGCCCCAGCGCGTCCACGAACCCCGGGTGCCGGTGCAGCCCGTCCGGCACCAGCAGCAGCAGGCGCCGCGTGGTGCCCAGCGGCGCCCGCAGCCGCGCCACCAGCACGGCGGCGCGCGTGCGCTCCAGCACCCGGTCCAGCACCGTGCCGAAGATGGCGCGGGTGGAGGCGCGCACCCCGTCCCAGCCGATCACCACCGTCCCGCTGCCGCTCTCCACCACGCCGCGCGAGATGCCGGACGCCACGCTGCTGTCCACCCGCGCCATGGGCAGCACCTGCACGTCCGCCGCGGCCGCGTGCACCACCGCCTCTCCCATCATCCGCTCCGCCTCCGCCACCTCCCGCTCGGCGCCCACGGCCTCGCCCACGACGACGGTGAGCGCCCGCAGCGGCTCGGCGGAGCCGCGCTCGCGCAGCAGCAGCGCCAGGTCCACCAGTGCGCCGGCGGTCGCGGGGTTGGCCAGCGGCACGATGATGCGGCGCGCCGGGTCGCCGTGCGCGGCGGGCGGCGGGGTGCTCTCCAGCGCCAGCCGTCGCCCGAAGCGCTCCACCACCCACGGGCCCAGCAGGCAGGTGGCCAGGATCATCAGCACCACGCCGTTCACCTCGCCCTGGTCCAGCAGCCCGCGGTCGAAGCCCACCAGCACGATGGCCAGCGTCCCCGCCGCGTGCGGCACGGAGAGGCCGAAGACCACCCACCCCTCGTCGCGCGTGTAGCGCAGCGCCTTCCGCGTGGCGAAGGCGGCCAGCCACTTGGCCGCGATCACCCCGCCCGCCAGCGCCACCGCGAACCCCCAGCCGTGCGCGCCCTCCAGCGCGCTCACGTTGACCAGCATCCCCACGGAGAGCAGGAAGAAGGGGATGAAGAACGCGCTCCCGGCGAAGTGGATGCGGGCCATCAGCGGGCTCTGCTCGGGGATCAGCGGGTTGAGCGCCAGCCCGGCCAGCAGCGCGCCCACGATGGGCTCCACGCCGCCCAGGTGCGCCGCGTACGACACCGTGAAGAGCGAGGCCATCACGAACACGAACTCGCTGGTGCCGTCGCCGCCGGCGCGGCGCAGGAACCAGCGGCCGATGCGCGGCAGCAGAAGGAAGACCGCGGCGATGTACAGCGCCAGCGGCCCCAGCAGGCGCAGCCAGAACATGGGGTCGTCCGGCCCGCCGCGGCTCTCCGCCACCACGGCCAGCAGCAGCAGCGCCAGGATCTCGGTGAGGATGGTGCCGCCCAGCGCCGCCGTCACCGCGCGGTTGCGCACGATGCCCAGCCGGCTGGCCAGCGGGTACGCCAGCAGCGTGTGCGAGGCGAAGGCGGAGCCCACCAGCAGCGCGGAGGTCATCCGGTACCCCAGCGCGAACGCCATCGTCGTCCCCAGCACCGCGGGGATGCCGAACGAGAGCGTGCCGAACACCAGGCTGCTGCGGCGGTGCCGCGCGAAGTCCGGCAGGTCCAGCTCCAGGCCGATCATCAGCATCAGGTACAGCAGCCCCACGGTGCCCAGCAGCACGATGGTGCTGTCGCGCATGAGCACGCCGGCGCCGTTGGGGCCCAGCACCGCGCCGGCCACGATCAGGCCGATGAGCCCGGGGATGCGGAAGCGTTCGAAGAGGAGCGGGACCACCAGGAACACCACCATCGCGGTGGCGACGATCAGGACGGGATCGAGGAAGGGCAGGGATGGAGGCGCGCTGCTGGCCAGGATCATCTCGCTCGGAGTCTCGGGCTCGGGAGAGGCCGCCGCAACGCCGGAGACGCGCTCCGGCCGGGACGGCACGATCGATCGGCCATACCCCCGTCTACGCCCAACGTGCAGCAGCTACTCACGATACGCCAGAGGGCGGCACCGGGCCGCGCCGCCCTCTCATCAAATCAACCGCGGACGGTACGCCAGCAGAGACCGGACCGCCGGTAGGGTGGGTGGGGGTGGGCGCTGAGTTCGTACCCTGCGTCCTGGGTGAGAGCGCCGCTAGGTGGAGGGACGGCAATTCATCCTGGATCGGTTTACGCAGTGCAGCGCCCCGGGGGTGACGGCCACCCTGACCTCGCGGCCGCGCGCCGCGCAGTGGGCCGGATGCGTCTGCACGGGCCCCGTCCGTGCCCTACGCGGCTCCGCCCGCTGCGTCCGCGGAAACGCCTGCGAGCACGCGCGCCAGCCGCTCGCGGACCTCGCGGGCCACGCCGGCCACCTGCTCGTTGCCGGCGAGCTCCAGCGCGGCTTCCGGGTCCATGGCCGCCACCACGCTGGTGCCCTCCTGGTCCGCGGCGTAGACCACCACGTTGCAGGGCAGCAGCAGGCCGATGTCCAGCTCCGCCGAGAGCGCGCGGTGCGCGAGCGGCGGGTTGCAGGCGCCGAGGATGACGTAGGGCCGGAAGACGACGCCGAGCTTCTCCTTCAGCGTGGCCGCCACGTCGATCTCCGTCAGCACGCCGAACCCCTCGCGCGCCAGCGCCGCGCGCGCGCGGGCCACCGCTTCCGCGAAGGGAACCGCTACCCGCGTGGACATCCCGTAGCGTGTGGTCTGCTCGATCATCGTCTCCTCCTGGTTGCGGCCCGCCGGCGCGGGCGCGCTACGGGTGCGGCGCGGCCTGGCCGAGCCGCGCGCGGACCAGCTCGCCGACCAGCACGGCCGCGGGATAGAACAGCTCCTCCTCGCTGCGGGCGTGGAGCTGGAGCTTGCGGGCCAGCTCCTCCACCTCCGCGTGCTCCTCCTCCCGGGCCACGCGCTCCAGGTCCCGCGCCGCCTGGCCGATGCGCTGGTGCTCGCGCAGCATGCGCGGCAGCTCGTCGCGCAGCGAGTCCGTCATCGGCAGCACCGCGGCCATCGACGCGTCGAACCTTCCCTCCGCCAGCGGGCGCAGCAGCGCGAGCGGCGGCAGCGCGATCTGCTCCTCGCGCACGAAGTGCGGGTGGAGCACGCGGGCCAGCTCGCGCGCGGCGTCGCCGACGCGGCCGGGGGCGTGCGTGGCCCGCTCCAGCGCCGCGTGGATCTCCGCGTGCTCCAGGCGCATGGACCCGGGGATGGGAAAGTGCCCGTGCCCGTGCTCCTGCGCGGCGGCCGGGGCGGCCAGGGCCGGCGCCAGCACGGCGGCCGCGCCCACGACGCGTGTGCGGATGCGCTTCATCATCGAACCGCTCCTTTCCTGCGGGGTGACGTCTTCCACGAGACGGGCGGGCGCCTCCGCGGCGCCGGCAAGGCCGCGGCGGACGCCCGGTGCGGGCGCGCGTTGCGGCGGAGGATCAGGGTGGTCGCGACGGCGCCGGCGGCGAGCAGCCCGTAGTCCTGCACGATGCCGTGCTGGTACGCCGCGGAGGCGCCCAGCAGGGACCACGCGGCGGGGATCACCAGCAGCCGCACGGGGACGCGCGCGTCCGCCCAGAGCAGGACGCCGAAGGTGAAGATGGTCGTCGGGCACGGCAGCCCGAACGTGGGCACGTGCGGGTAGCGCTGGCCGAGCAGGTAGCCGAGGAGCGGATACCCGACCAGCGCATAGGCGATGAGCACCGCACCCGCGGTCCCCTCCAGCCCGGCCGCGGCGCGGAACGGCAGCCGCGGGCGGAAGAGGCCGGCCTGGAGCAGCAGCGTCGCCTGGGCCACGAACAGGGTGCCGAACAGGGCCGCGGCGGGGTTCACGGGGGCGAAGAAGCCCCAGTGGTAGACGATCCCCATCCACGCCCACAGGAGTGCGAGCGCGGCGATGACCAGGCGGGACGACCCGGCCCGCGGGCGCAGCGCCAGCCAGGCGACGGCCGCCGCGAGCACGTAGAACAGCACCTGCGCCGGCCACACCGCCTGGTTGTAGCGCGCGAAGGTGTCGAGGAACTGCCCGGTCGAGAACGGCACGTCCACGGGTCCTCCTTGCGGCTGCCTGTGAACGGGGCGCGGCTCAGCCCGCGCCGGCGTCGCCGCGGCGGCGGGGCTGCAGGTCCGCCCGCAGGAACACCAGGGCGATGGCGAGCCAGAACGCGGCGCCCAGCCAGTCGCCGTCGCGGATGGTGTCCAGCGCCGCGACGCCGAAGAACAGCATGAACATCCCGAAGTTCACCCCTGGATCGAGGCGCATGGCACCCTCCCGGGCTCGAGGAGCGGGCGGCGGTCCGGCCGGGCGCGCCCGCGGACGCGGCCTGTCACTCGTGCTCTCCGTCCCCGTCCGTGGGCGCCGGGTCCGCGGCAAGGTCCATCTCCAGCGAGGGCACCGGGCGGATCTCCGAGTGGCGGATCTGTCCGCCCAGGTTGGCGGTCCAGGCCATGGTCCCGGCCGGCACCAGGGCCAGGAACAGCAGGGCCACGGCGGCGGCGTTGGGCAGCGCGCGGCGGCGGAACCACAGCAGCGTGCCCAGCGAGAGCGCCCCCACCACGCCGAGCGCGATGGTGGAGAGCAGCGCCGCCTCCTCGTGCGTCTCGATGGCGCGCTCGGAGATGCCGGCCAGCTCTTCCACCGCCTCTTCCGCCGGCTCGCCGGTCAGGAAGGTGGCCAGCGCCACGATGGCCAGGATGGCGAACATGGCCAGGGACACCCGGGCCAGCCCGTCGTCGCGGCGCAGCGCGGCGTACGCCAGCAGCAGGAGGGCGATGAGCGTCCCGATGACCGGGACGTGGTTGAGCAGCAGGTGCAGGTGGACCGTGGACATGGGATCTCTCCCGGTGTTCTTCTGCGCGCCGCGCGCGCGGGGATGCGCGCGCTACCCTCAAGATGGGCGGCGGGGGACCTGCCGGGCGTAGGGGGGAGGGCGATGCTCCCGTGGGGAGTCCATCGCGGAGGGGGCGGGGAAGAAAGCCCTACCGGATCCGTCCCGTGGCCGGCCGTGGCCGGGCGCGGCGCGCGGACAGGGAGCGCCACACCTTGATGGCCTGGCCCACGACCGCGGGTGCGGCGGCGAGCGGCGCCACCACCGCCCAGTCCGCCAGCCGCAGCGGCACGAGGCCCAGCACGCCGCGCAGCGGGGGGAGGTACAGCGCCAGGAGCTGCAGCGAGACGGTCAGCGCCACCGCGGCGAGCGCGAACGCGTTGGCCGTGGCGGCCCGCGGGCCCAGCACAGGGCCGCGGCTGCGCGCGTTCCCCAGGTGGAGGATCTGGGCGAGGCCCAGTGTGGTGAAGCAGAGGGTGACGGCGCGGGCCCCATCGCCGGTGCGCAGGCCCCAGGTGAACGCGGCCAGGGTGGCCAGCGTCATCAGCACGGCGTAGAAGCCCACGCCGCGCACGAAGCGCGCGGAGAGCACCGCCGCGCGCGGGTCGCGCGGGGGGCGGCGCATCACGTCCGGGTCGCCCGGCTCCACCGCCAGCGCCAGGGCGGGGAAGGTGTCGGTGACGATGTTGAGCCAGAGGATCTGCAGCGGCAGCAGCGGCAGGGGAGGCCCCGCGGCGCCCGCGGAGAGCAGCACCAGCACCTCGGCCGCGTTGCAGGAGAACAGGTAGAAGACGAACTTGCGGATGTTGTCGAAGACGATCCGCCCCTCCTCCACCGCCGCGGCCACGGTGGGAAAGCGGTCGTCCTGCAGGACGATGCCCGCCGCGTCACGGGCCATGTCGGTGCCCCGGATGCCCATGGCCACGCCGATGTCCGCCCGCTTGAGGGCCGCGGCGTCGTTCACGCCGTCCCCCAGCATGGCCACCACCTGGCCGCCGCGGCGCAGCGCCGAGACGATGCGCAGCTTGGCCTCCGGGCTCACCCGGCTGTAGACGCCCACGCGCGGCGCGTGCGCCTGCAGCGCGTCGTCGTCCAGCCGGTCGATCTCCGCGCCGTCCAGCGTCTCGTCGCCCTCCGCCAGCAGGCCCAGCCCGCGGGCCACGGTGGCGGCGGTGGCCTGCTGGTCGCCGGTCACCATCACCGTGCGCATCCCCGCCCCCCGCAGCGTGGCGATGGTCTCCGCCACGCCGGCGGCGGGCGGGTCCATCATGCCCACCAGCCCCGCCAGCCACAGCCCCTCCAGCGCCGCCGGGTCCGCCGCCCGCGCCCGCGGCGCCTGCGCCAGGGCCAGGACGCGCAGCCCGCGCGCGGCGGCTTCGTCGTTCCACGCCAGCGCCCGGGCGCGCAGGTCCGCGTCCAGCGGCACGGCGCCGTCGCCGGTCAGCAGGTGCGTGCAGCGGTCCAGCACCACGCGCGGCGCGCCCTTGACCAGCCCGGTGAGCTCCCCCGAAGGTTCGCGGTGGAAGCTGGCCATCCACATCCGCGCGCTGGAGAAGGGCACCTCGCCGGCCTCGGGCGCGGCGCGGAGCAGGGTGTCGCGCTCCAGCCCGGCCTTGCGGGCCAGCACCAGCAGCGCCGCCTCCGTGGGGTCGCCGTGCACGCGCCACGCGCCGTCCGCCTGGTCCAGGGCGGCGCGGTTGGCCAGCGCGCCGATGCGCAGGGTGGCGTACAGCGCCGCATCGTCCTCCACCCGCGCCGGCGCATCGCCCAGCAGGATGCGGCCCCCGGGCGCGTACCCCCCGCCGGTGACCCGGTACGCGCGCCCGCCGGCCCACACGTCGGTGACGGTCATCTCCCCGGCGGTGAGCGTGCCCGTCTTGTCGGTGCACACCACGGTCACGGAGCCCAGCGCCTCCACGGCGGGCAGCCGCCGCACCAGCGCGCGCCGCCGCGCCATGCGCCGCACGCCCACGGCCAGCGCAATGGTGGCCACCGCGGGCAGCCCCTCCGGCACCGCCGCGATGGCGAGCGCGATCGCGGTCTCCAGCGCGAGCGCCACGGGGGTGCCGCGAACCCATCCCAGCACGGCCACCACCCCCGCCGCCGCCAGGGCCGCCCAGGCCAGTCGCCGCCCCAGCGCGTCCAGCCGCCGCTCCAGCGGGGCCGCCTCCTCGCGCACCCCACCCACCAGCGCGCCGATGCGTCCCACCTCGGTGCGCATGCCGGTGGCGACCACGACCGCCAGCGCGTGGCCGTCCACGGCCAGCGTGGAGCGGTAGAGCATGGTGCCCCGGTCCGCCAGCGGCGCGTCGGCCGCCGCCGGCGGATCCGCCCGCTTGGCCACCGGCAGCGACTCGCCGGTCAGGGCGGACTCCACCGCCCGCAGCTCCGTCCCGGCGACGACCCGCGCGTCCGCGGGGACGCGGGTGCCGGCCTCGACCACGACCACGTCGCCGGGCACCACCGAGGCGGCGTCGACCTCGCGGCGGGCGCCGCCGCGCAGCACCGTGGCGCGCGGCACCTCCAGGCGCAGCAGCCCCTCCATGGTGCGGCGCGCGCGCAGCTCCATCACGAAGCCGAGCACCGTGTTGATGAGCAGCACCACGCCGATGGCGCCGGCGTCCAGCGGGTCGCCGGTGGCCAGCGCCAGCGCGGCCGCGGCCACCAGGAGCAGGACCACGAAGCCGCGGAGCTGGGCCAGGAGGATCTTCCAGGCGGGGACGGGCGGTGCGGCCCGCAGCAGGTTCGGACCCCAGCGCTGGCGACGCGCCGCGGCCTCGCCCGCCGACAGGCCGGTCGCGGAGCTGTCCAGGCGCTCCAGCGCGGCGTGCGCCCCCACCGCGTGCCACGGCACGGCTGCGTCCCCGCGCGCGGGGACGGGCGCGGCCCGCGCGCGGGGCGAAAGGGTGGCCGAGGGTGCCGGCATCGCGGCGCTCAGGCGGCGGCCGCCGCCCCCTCCAGCGCGGGCTCCACCTCGCGCAGCGCCCAGCGCGACGGCGGCACCAGCAGCACGGGGCACGGGGCGGTGCGCGCGACCGCCGAGGCCACGCTCCCGACCAGGGCGCGCTTCACGGCGCCGTGTCCGTGGGTGGCCAGGACGACGAGCCCCGCCTCCTGCTCCGCGGCGTAGCGCGCGATCTCGCGCGCCGGGCCGTCGCCCCACACCAGCTCCTCGCGCGCCACCACCTCCAGCCGGTGCTCGTCCAGCGCCTGCTCCACCTGGGCGTGCAGGCGCGGGCCGATGGCGGCGCGGTTCACGGGGAGCTCGTCCGTGGCGAACAGCGCCGGCACCACGTGCACCACGTCGAGCTCGGGCAGGGGCACGGGGTCCGCGGCGTCGCGGCCGCCCAGCGCCTCGATCCATCCCAGCGCGGTGGTCAGCGCGCCGCGGGCGGGGTCCGACAGGTCGAGCGGCACCACCACCCGCCGCAGCGGCAGCGCCAGGGGCCCGCGCACCACCAGGCACGGGCAGGCGGCGGAGCGGATCACCCGGTCGGCGGTGGCCCCCAGCAGCCCGGGGGGCGCCCCGCCGCGGTGCGGCCCCAGCACGATCACGTCGGCGGCGACGCGGCCGGCGCGGTCCAGGATGGCGCGGTGCGCCATGGAGACCACCACCTGGCGCGATGCCGCGCGCACTCCCGGGGGCAGGGTGCGCGCGAGCTGCAGGTCCAGCGCCTCCTCCGCCCGCGCGATGCGCGCCTGGAAGCCGAACTCCGCCGGGTTGACCTCCGGGTACGCGCCCAGCTCCAGCTCCAGGGCGTGCACCACGTGCAGCTCCGCGCCCGCGGCCCGCGCCAGGGCGCCGGCGGCACGCACCACCTCGTCGCCGGCCTCCGCCGCGTCGGTCGCGGCGAGCACCGAGCCGATCCACCTCGTGCGCATGGTCCACCTCCGGCGGGAAAGGCCCGCGCCCGCGGCGGAGCGCCGCGGCCGCTCCCCTCCAATCTGCCTGCCCGCCCCCCCGCGTCCTGAGCGGCGGTTCTCCCCGGCGCTGTGGGGAGATGCCCGCGGACACCCGTCGGCGGCTGCCCGGGGTGGCGCTTCCGGCCGGGGCGAACGTCCGCCGGTGAGCTTTCAAGGTCGAACCGCCTGCGTCCCGGCGCGCGGCTCCGGGTGCCCGGGTCAGAGCAGCGCCGTGCAGACGGCCAGGTACACCAGCAGGCTCAGCACGTCCTGCACGACGGTGGCGAGCGGGCCGCTCCCGAACGCCGGGTCCATCCCCAGCCGCAGCAGGGCCCAGGGAAAGAGCAGGCCGATGCTGGTGGCCAGGGTGCCCGCCACCAGCACCGCGAGCGCGACCGCCAGCGCCAGCCCCGCGTCGCCGGAGGCCAGCAGGAGCGCGGGAAAGACGACCGCGCTGAGCAGGGCGCCGATCAGGAGCCCGGTGCGCAGCTCGCCCCACAGCAGCCGCGGCAGGCGCACGAAGCTCAGCGAGAGGCCCCGGACCACCACCGTCTCCGTCTGCGTGCCGATGGCGTCCGCCAGGTAGACGATGCCGGGGATGAAGAAGGCGACGGCCACGCGGCGGCTCAGCGTGGCCTCGAAGCGCGCCATGACCAGCGTGGCCACGGTGCTCCCCACCAGCCCCAGCAGGAGCCAGGGCAGCCGGTCGCGGACGCGGCGCACCGGCGGCTCCTCCAGCGCGTGGCGCGCCTGGCTGGTCTCGCGGGCAATGCCGGCCAGCCGGTGCAGGTCCTCCACGTGCTCGCGGCGCAGCACGCCCAGCATCGCGAGCGGCGGCACCGCGCCCAGCAGCCTGCCGCCGCGCTCCACCACCGGCACGCTCTCCAGCCGGTGGTGGAGCGCGACGGACGCGACGTGCTCCTGGTCCGCCTCCGGCCGGACGTGCGCCGGGACCGGCTCACCCAGCCCGCCGACCGGCGCCCCGGGCTCCGCGCCCAGCAGGCGCGCCAGCGCGACGCTGCCCTGCAGCCGTCCCGCATCGTCCACCAGGTACACGGTGCCGCCCTGTTCGGCGGGTCCGCGCGCGAGGCGCGACAGCACGCACGCCGCCGTCTCGGCCGCGCGGGCCCGCGGGACCGCCGCCACCATGTGCGCGCCGGCGGTCTCGGGCGCGTGGGCGGGGTGCGCGCTCATGCGCCGGCCGGCTCCTCTCCGGGCGGGCGCGCCTCCCCGTCCGGCCCCGGCACCAGCGCGAAGAAGTGGTCCGCGACGCCCAGGTGGGCCAGCAGCGGCCGCTTCTTCTCCTGGTGGCGGTGCATGCGGCAGAGGATGTCGTCCAGCGTGCGGACGGCGTCGGCCAGGTAGGGCCCCTTGTTCAGCATCACGCACTCCGCGCGCTCGCCCAGCGCGGCGTCGCTCACCTCCGCGCGGCTGGGGGCGCCGTCGCGGGTCAGGCTCTCCAGCACCTGCGTGGCCCAGACCACGGGGACGTGCGCCGCCTCGCACATCCACAGGATCTCCTCCTGCACCTCCGCCAGGCGCTCGAAGCCCGCCTCCACGGCCAGGTCGCCGCGGGCGATCATGACCCCCGCCGCCCGGCAGCGCAGCGCCTCCAGCAGCAGCACGGGCAGCTCCTGGAACGCGGCCGTGTTCTCGATCTTGAGGATGATGCCCATCTCCGGCGCGCCCGCGCGCTCCAGCTCCCGGCGCAGGCGCCGCACGTCCGCCGCGGTGCGGGCAAAGGAGTAGCCGGCCAGGTCCGCGTGCCCGCAGATGAAGGGCAGGATGCGCAGGTCGTCGGGCGTCAGCGGCGGCAGCCCCAGCTCCGTGCCGGGAAAGTTGACCCCCTTCTCGGCGCCCAGCCGCCCGGCGCCGCGCGCGCGGGTGATGCGCACGCGCACCCCCTGCTCGTCCGCCGCCTCCACCACCCCGCCGATGCGGCCGTCGTCGAACCAGACGGGCGCGCCGGGGACCACGCGGGCCAGCGCCTCCGGCGGGGCGCAGGGAATGCGCGCCGGCTCGGCCACCGCGCCGTCGTCCCCCTGCACCGCCGCGCGGCCGGGCGACGGGTCCGCCGTGAGCAGCAGCAGGTCGCCCGCGCGCAGGGGGATCCGGCGCGGCACCGGCGGCAGCCCGCCCACCGCGGCGCGCACCCGGCCCCCGGGGCCGCGCACCCGCAGCTCCGTCCCCGTGGCGACGTAGGCCGTCTTCTTCAGCAGCGCCCACGCGCCGCCCTCATCCACCTCCTCCACGCGCAGGCGCCGGCGCGCGCCGCGGGTGTCGCGGAAGCGCAGGCGGGTGCCCGGCTCCAGCCGCGCCAGGAAGCCGCCGGGCAGCGGGAGCGCCGCGTCCGCCGGGGCCGGGGGCGGCGCCGGCGCCTCCGCGGCGGTCAGCCAGACGCGGGCCGGGCGGACCACGCGCCCCAGCTCGTCGCGGACGGGCTTCACCTTCACCACCCGCGGTCCCGGCTCGACCTCTCCCGTGCGCACGCGCGGGCCCGGCAGGTCCATCAGCAGGACGCAGGGGCGCGACAGCTCCGTGCGCGCGCGCCGCAGGTGCTCCGCCATGGCCGCCCACGCCTCCGGGCCGTCGTGGGCGCAGTTGACGCGCATGCAGTCCATCCCCCCCGCCAGCAGCTCGCGCACGAGCGCGTAGTCCGCCGCCGCCTCCGCGGGCATGGTGGCCATGATGCGCACCGGGCGCCCGGCCGGGGCGGGGCCGAAGAGCGCCTCCGCGCGCTCCCGCCGCAGCCGCTCGCCGTCCGCGAAGGCCACGGTGGGCGCCTCCGCGCCGCCCGGTGCCTCCCAGCCGCCGGTCAGGGAGCGCAGGGCGTGCAGCACCGCGTCCAGGTTGGCCAGCACGTGCGGCTCCGCGCGCCCCAGCGACGACAGGCCGTGCGCCGCCAGCACCCGCTGCACCGGCCCCAGGTCGTGCGACCGCAGCCCCAGGTAGTGCACCAGGTTGGCCGCGCTGGGCCGCGCCGCCTCCGGCAGGCCGGCGAGCACGGCGGCAAAGCGGTGCTCGTGCTCCAGCAGGCCGCGGCGCACCTGCTCCAGCGTGTGCAGCGCGTCCTCCAGCTCGGCGTGGGCCGGCGGGGCGGAGAGGAGTTCGGTGGCCATCGTGGGGTGGGGTGAGGGGATCCCGCGCCAAACCGGACGGCGGCGCCGTCGGGCGAAAGCTAGGGGCCTCCGCGCGCCCGCCCGTCGGGAGGAGGCGGAGCGCCGTGTGGGGAGCGCGCCGCCGCCGCGGCGCGCGGCGGCGAGCCGTTC
>DASTLD010000284.1:0-5807 GCA_035715345.1 Longimicrobium sp. | reverse complement strand
CGTCCTCTCTTCTGAACCTCCGCGCCCTCTGCGTGAAAAATCTCCCGCGGAGCCCGGGCCCCGCACGTGAACCCCGCTGCGGTGTACCGGAGCCAGCGGACGAGAGCGCAGTTCTCCGCGTCCTCCGCGTCTCCGCGTGAGGCCCGCGGTTCGGGTCCGGAGCGTAGCAGCCGGGGAGCAGCGGCGCGGGATTTGCGGCCGGGCGCCCGACCCATTTTGGGCGGAGCGGCGGACTCCCGGAAAGGCCCGTGCCGACAGGCACCGGGGCCCGCTCTGCGGCGCGTGTCCGGAGGGAAAGAGTTGACCTTGGACGCTTCCCGGCCTACATTAGCCTGTTATGACGGCATTTCCGGGAGACAAGCCGCTCCGCGTGATCTGAGAGCAGCGAGCCCTCGTACTCCACCGAGGCGCGCTGCTTTCGTCATTTTACCAAAGGACGAGCGCAACATGTTTTTGAGCTCACGGGCCCTGGATTCGTTCGATCAGTACCTGCAGGACGTGGAGAAGTATCCACTGATCGACGATCCCATGGAAGAGCGCGCCCTTGCCCATAGGGCACGCGCCGGAGACAAGCAGGCCGCTGAGCGCCTGGTAACCGCCAACCTTCGCTTCGTCATCTCGTACGTAAAGAAATACCAGGGCAGGGGGCTCGGCCTGGCCGAGCTGGTGTGCATCGGCAACGAGGGCCTGCTCAAGGCCGTCAAGAAGTTCGATCCGGACAAGGGCGTCAAGTTCATCTCCTACGCGGTGTGGTGGATCCGCCAGACGGTGCTGCAGGCCCTGGCGGAGCAGACCCGCTCGGTCCGCATTCCGCTCAACCAGAACTCCAACCTGGTGCGGCTGTCCCGCGTGGACACGCACCTGACCCAGCAGCTCGGCCGCTCGCCCACGGACGAGGAGATCGCCGACGAGATGGGCGAGCCGGTGGACACCATCCGCGCCCTGCGCCGGGTGGCCGCCAGCGAGCTGTCGCTGGACGCGCCGCTGGACCGCGGCGACCGCGACTCCGCCAGCTTCGGCGAGCGGTTCGCGGGCAGCGAGGCGGACCAGATCGAGGAAGAGGTCGAGTCGCAGGCGCGGCGCGAGTTCCTGGAGAAGATGTTCGAGAAGTACCTCACGGAGCGCGAGCGCAAGATCCTGTACCTGTACTACGGGCTGGACGAGGGCGAGGAGCGCACGCTGGAGGAGATCGGCTCCATGCTCGGCGTGACCCGCGAGCGCATCCGCCAGATCCGCAACCGCGCCTTCGAGAAGCTGCGCGAGAGCCCGGACGGGGCGGCGCTGGAAGGGTTCTGGGCGCTGAGCTGAGACAGGCCCGCACGCCGGTTTCGGCCGGCGGGCGGTCCGGATACATTGGCGGCGGGTGGAGAGGCGACGGCCTTTCCACCCGCCGTCGTTTTGTCCGGACGATGGGACCGGTGCGAGGGGGCGGGCTTCCAGCCGGCGGTTGAAAACCGCGCCTCCAGAAGCACGAAGTCCGCCTGCGCGGACTGCACGCCGGGACCGGTGAGTGGGGCGAGGTGCCTCCCGTGGGCGGAGGCCCCCTCCCCGGTTCGTTCCTCGCCGACCCTCCCCCAACTTCGGGGGAGGGTTGACGTGGGGCCGCCCACGGCTCGCGTCGCGACGGAAGTTGATCCAGGATTTCCGCTGATTGGAAGGGTGATGACGAACGATTCCTTCGCGTTGCGCGTGCGCGGCGACTTTCCGGTGTTCGAGCGGCGCATCGGCGGGCGGCCGATCGCGTTCTTCGACGGGCCCGGCGGCAGCCAGGTGCCGCGCCAGGTGGCGGACGCCATGTCCGACTACCTGCTGCACCACAACGCCAACACGCACGGCGGGTTCGCCACCAGCCGCGAGACGGACGAGATCCTGTCGCGGGCGCGGGAGAGTGTCGCCGCGTTACTCAACGCGCCGTCGCCGCGCGAGGTGGTGTTCGGCGCCAACATGACCACGCTCGCCTTCCACCTCTCCCGCTCGCTGGGCCGCGAGTGGGGGCCGGGCGACGAGGTGATCGTGACGGCGCTGGACCACCAGGCCAACGTGGCGCCCTGGCGGCGCATGGCGGAGGACCGCGGGATGACGGTGCGGGTGGCCCCGTTCGATCCCGCCACGTTCACGCTGGACGTGGACGCGCTGGAGGGGCTGATCGGGCCGCGGACGCGGCTGGTGGCGGTGGGGGCGGCGTCCAACGCGCTCGGCACCATCAACGACGTGCGCCGGGTGGCGGCGGCCGCGCGCGCGGCGGGGGCGCTGTCGTTCGTGGACGCGGTGCACTACGCGCCGCACCGGCTGGTGGACGTGCAGGCGCTGGGGTGCGACTTCCTGGCCTGCTCGTCCTACAAGTTCTTCGGGCCGCACGCCGGCATCCTCTGGGGCCGCGCGGAGCACCTGGAGCGCTTCACGCCGTACAAGGTGCCGCCCGCGTCCAACGAGTCTCCCGAGCGCTGGGAGACGGGGACGCAGAACCACGAGGGCATCGCCGGGATCGCGGCGGCGGTGGAGTGGATCGCGGGGCTGGCGCCGCGGCCGGGCGCGAACCTCCGCGAGTCGCTGCGCCTGGCGTACGAGGCGATGGAGGAGCACGAGACGCGGCTGTTCGCGCGGATGCACGCCGGGCTGGCGGGCCTGCCGGGCGTGCGGTTCTACGGCCCGCCCGCGGGCGCGGAGCGCACTCCCACCGCCGCGTTCACGGTGGACGGCACCACGCCGGACGGGGTGGCGCGGGCGCTGGGGGAGGCGGGCGTCTTCGTGTGGAACGGCGACTTCTACGCCTCCAGCGTCTGCGAGACGCTGGGGCTGGCGGACTGCGGCGGGCTGGTGCGCGCCGGCCTGGCGCCGTACAGCACGGAGGAGGACGTGCAGCGCCTGCTGGAGGCGCTGCGGCGGCTGGCCTGACGATCGCGCTACGGCCGGAACAGCCGGACACGGCGGACGGCGGAGGCGGCGCTGCCGAACACGCCGTTCGCGCCCTGCAGCCCCGCGCTCGCGTCGCGCGCCGGCAGGCCGTGCTCGCCGTCCCGCGCGTAGGCGAGGTAGGCGCTGTCGTACGCGGTGACCGCCACCGCCACGTCGATGGAATCCGCCCCCATCGCCTGGCCTCCCGGCACGGAGCAGCTCCCGCCCACCTGCACGGTCGCGGTGTCCGCCTCCAGCTTTGGCGGTACCTCGCCGAACTCCCCGAAGCGGAACACGCCGCCGTAGCACTGCACGTCCGCGCCGGTCACGCCGGGCCACGTCCGCGCGACGGAGGCGCTCAGCCGGACCGGCCCGGGCGCCGTCCACCGCAGCGCGAGCGGCTGGCGGCCCAGCAGCCCTCCATACTGCGAATCCGCCGCCACGCGCAGCCCCTCCGCGGGGGCCAGCAGGGCCGGCGGGAGCGGGACCACGGTGGTCCCGGTCGCCCGCTCGCCGGTGGGCAGCGACACCTCCAGCCGGTACTCCGCCCCCGCCACGATGCCCCCGGGAACGGCCGCCGCATAGCACCCGCCCGGCGTTGCGGGAGGCGTGCCCGGCTGCTGGTAGACACAGGCCGCGCGCCCCTCCGCGGCTTCCGGCAGCGCGGCCTGGCCGGCGGGTCCCGCCAGCCGCACCTGCGCGCCGCTCACGGGTGAGCCGCTGGCTCCGGTCCCCACCCGCGACACCAGCACCGCCGCCGAGTCGCGCCCCGCGTGCAGCACGGCGTGCACCAGGAGCTGCTGCGGGTCGCCCGGCACGAAGATGCTCGGCCGCGTGAGCTCGCCGCACGCGCCCGCCGCGGACGCCAGCAGCAGCGCGCCCGCCGCGCGCCCCCGGACTAGAAGCGCCATTCGACCCCCAGCGTGGGAATGATGGGAAACTGCGGGCCGTAGCTGACCCGGGTGCCCGCCTCGCCGGTGCGGTAGTCCCGGTCCGGGAGCGCGTACAGGACGTTCTTGCGGTTGAGCAGGTTGACCACCTGGACGTAGGGCGCCAGCACGCTCTCGCGCCCGCCCCAGCGCGGGTGGTACTCCCGCCGCGCGCCCACGTCCAGGCGCAGGTACGCGGGGAGCCGCGCGGAGTTGTACTCGCCCATCACCGCCTCGGGGGCCGCGTAGCCCGGCTGCAGCGTCCCCGTCGCGGGGTCGTCGTACCAGCGGCGGGTGAGCCCCGCCACCGGCGTGTACGGCTGCCCGCTGGCGGCGATCAGCCGCAGGCTGAGCTGCCCGGCGCGGCCCCACCCGGTCCACGCGCTCGCGTCCACCGAGTGCCGCCGCTCGAAGCGCGGCGTCCAGCGCAGGGTGTCCAGCTGGCGCCGCACGGAGGCCAGGGTGTACGCCACCTGCACCCCCGCGCTGCCGCGCCGCGAGCCCGCCAGCACCTCCACCCCGCGGGCGCGCGCGGAGCCCGTGGTGAAGCTGTCCGGGTGCACCAGCGCGTTGTCGAACGGGTCCTCGTGCGGGCGGGGGAGCGGGAGCCCGCTCACGCGGCGTACGTAGCCGTCCACCCGCAGCTCCGTGCCCCCGCCGGCCCACGCCGCGCCCACCACCAGGTCGTCGGAGACGGTGAGCCGCCGGCCCGCGGCCAGGACGTCGTACGCCATCACGCTGGTCAGCACCCGCTCGCTGTCCAGCAGCGAGTGCATGATCTGCGCGGAGCGTCCGGCGGCCGCGGACAGGGTCACGCGCGGGGTGGCCGCCCAGGAGCCGCCCAGCCGCGGCATCACTTGCGTGCCGCGCCGGCCCGCGGCCAGCACCCGCACGCCGCCGCGCAGGTTCACGCCGGGGCGCGCGGTCCACACGTCCTCCGCCCAGAAGGCGAGGGTGGACGGCGCCTGGTCCGCCGCAAAGGTGGCCAGCGTCTCGCGCATCCCCTCCTCCAGCGCCACCACGTCCTGGAAGAAGCGGTAGTGGTGCGACTCCAGCCCCGCGCCGAGCCGGTGGGCGCCGCGCTGCCACCCCGCGGACGCGGCGAGCTGCGCGTCTTCCAGGCGCGTGTCCGCCTTCAGCAGCGTGTCCAGCTGCGGCAGGTAGCCGCCGAACGGGTCCTGCGGGTGCTCCGCCAGCCGGAAGCGCCCGCCGAAGCTGCTCCACGCCGCGCGCGCCTCGGCCCACGCGCCCGCGCCCAGCGGCCGCCGCCAGTGCAGGCCCGCCGCGCGCGACCCCCAGCGGTAGTCGAGCCGCTCGTTGGAGAACTGCGAGTCCGCCGGCGCAAAGCGCAGCCGCTCCTGGTTGGCGTACGCCGTCACCGTCAGGCGGCCGCCGCCGGCGGTGGGGTACGCCAGCTTGAGGTGGGCGTCGTGAAAGGCGTAGGGCAGGTGGCCCTCGGTGATCTCCGCCGCGTGCGCGGCCTGCGTCACCACGTCCACGTAGGTGCGGCGCGCGGAGACGAGCCAGCTCCCGCGCCGGCCCGGCAGCGGGCCGTCCAGCCCCATGCGGGCGGAGATCAGCCCCAGGGCGCCGGTGGAGCGCACGCGGTCCGTGCGGCCGTCGCGGGTACGGATGTCCATGGCCCCGGAGGTGCGGTCGCCCACGGACGCGGGGAAGGCGCCCGCCAGCACGTCCACCGACTGCACCGCGTCCGGGTCCACGGCGCTGAACAGGCCGCCCATGTGGTAGGGGTTGTAGAGGGGGACGCCGTCCAGCGTCACCAGCGTCTGGTCCGGCGACCCGCCGCGGATGTAGGGGGCGGAGGAGAAGTCCGAGGCGGCTTCCACGCTGGGCAGGGCGTGCACCGCGCGCAGGATGTCGCGCTCCGCCAGGGCCGGCGTGGCGCGGAGCGCCACGGAGTCCACCCGCGCCGCGCCCGGGCCGGCGGGGTCCACCAGCGGGGCCGTGCCCGGCGTCTTGCCG
>DASTLD010000283.1:0-3454 GCA_035715345.1 Longimicrobium sp. | reverse complement strand
GGCATCGCCGGTCCGGATGCCGGGCCCCGATCCGCACCGCCGTCCCACGCCCGGGCCGGCCGTGCCCCCACTCCCGCACCCCGGAGCGCGGCCATGCCCCAGTACCTTTCGCCGGGCGTCTACGTCGAGGAGGTCGAGTCTTCCATCCAGCCCATCGCGGGCGTGGGGACCAGCACCGCCGGTTTCATCGGCCTCGTGGGGCCCGGCGTGGCGATGCCGCCGATGCCCGGCCGGTTCCTGACGGACGAGAAAGGCAACTTCGTGAACGCCGCGGGGGCTCTCTTGGGTCCCGATGAGGAGCCGGTGCCGGTGAGCTATCCGCTGTCCGCCGCGGGAGAGGCGCAGCTCGTGACGAGCTGGGAGAGTTTCAAGAACCAGTTCGGCGACTTCCACGCGGACAACCACACGCTGGCGCACGCGGTCTACGGCTTCTTCAACAACGGCGGCACGCGCTGCTGGGTGACCCGCGTGGACGAGCTGGCGGCCGAGGCAGTGCTGGCGGCGCTGCGCGGCTTCGAGACCATCGACGAGATCGCCATCGTGGCGGTGCCCGGCGCGACGAACGCGGCCATCCAGGAGGCCATGGTCTCGCACTGCGAGGGCCTGGGCGACCGCTTCGCCATCCTGGACGGGCAGCCGCTGAGGAACGGGGAGGCGTGGACGGCCGGCAACATCCGGGGGGGCGCGCCCCGGAGCGCCTACGCGGCGCTCTACTTTCCCTGGATCGCCGTCTACGACCCCGCCAGCGGCGACGTGGACTTCGTCCCGCCCAGCGGCCACGTGGCCGGCATCTACGCCCGCGTGGACAGCGAGCGCGGGGTGCACAAGGCGCCCGCCAACGAGCGGGTGCGCGGCGCGCTGGGGCTGGAGTGGCGGCTGGGGCGGGCGGACCAGGACGGGCTGAACCCGGAGGGGATCAACGTCATCCGCGACCTGAACGGCGCCGTCACGTTGTGGGGCGCGCGCACGCTGGCCCCGACGGAGGAGGCCGAGTGGAAGTACGTCAACGTCCGCCGGCTCTTCCTGTACCTGCGCGAGTCCATCGACGAGGGGACGCAGTGGGTGGTGTTCGAGCCCAACACCCCGGCGCTCTGGTCCAAGATCACCCGCAACGTCACCGCATTCCTGACCAACGTCTGGCGTGCCGGCGCGCTCTTCGGCAACACGCCGGGCGAGGCCTTCTACGTCCGCTGCGACGCCGCCACCAATCCCCCGGAGGTGCGCAATCTCGGGCAGGTGGTGACGGAGGTGGGCGTGGCGGTGGCGCACCCGGCGGAGTTCGTGGTGTTCCGCGTCAGCCAGTGGGGAGGCCCGGGTGCGGCCTGACGCGCCCCCGTCCGCCCACGCCGGCCGATGAGCGCCGCGCCCGCCGCGCCCGCCGCGCCCGCCGCGCCCGGCCTGCGGCGCGAGGAGCTGGCCCAGGTCCCTTCGCCGGGGCTGCCCACCGGCGTCCCCGCCTTGCTGGGGCACGCCGAAAAGGGCCCCCTCGCGCAGCCGGTGGAGCTGGCGCGCCCCGCGGACTTCGCCCCGCGCTTCGGGACGGCGATCCAGGGCGGGTACCTGGCCGCGGCGGTGGATGCCTTCTTCCGCAACGGCGGCGAGCGCTGCGTGGTGGTGCGGACGGAGGACGCCGCGGACCGGGGGGCGCGGCGGGCGGCGCTGCGGCGGGGGCTGGACGCGCTGCGGGCGGTGGAGACGGTGGACCTGGTCTGCGCGCCGGACCTGATGCGCGGCGTGGCGGCGCTGGCGGACGAGACCCGCCGGCCGGTGACGGAGGCGGAGCGGGCGGAGGCGCGCGACGACGCCTTCGCGATGCAGCAGGAGTTGCTGGAGCACTGCGACCGCGCGGGCGACCGCCTGGCGCTGCTGGACTCGCTCCCCGGCGCGTCGCCGGCGGAGGTGGCGGAGCAGCGGACGCGGCTGGCCGGCGACAACGGGGCGCTCTACTACCCCTGGCTGCTGGCGGCGGGGACGCTCGGGGACGCGGCGCGGGTGCCGCCCTGCGGGCACGTGGCGGGCACGGTGGCCCGCGGCGACGCGCGGACGGGGGTGCACGCGGCCCCCGCCAACCAGCGGCTGGAGGGGGTGCTGGACGTGGAGACGCGGGTGGACGACGCGCGGCAGGCGGGGCTGAACGCGGTGGGCGTCAACTGCATCCGCGCCTTTCCCGGCCGGGGGGTGCGCGTGTGGGGCGCGCGGACCCTCTCCGCCGAGCCCGCCTGGGCGTACGTCAACGTGCGCCGCGTCTTCCTGACCCTGGGGCGGTGGATCTCGCTCCACCTGGCGGCGGCGGCGTTCGAGCCGGGCACGCCGCTGCTGTGGGCCCGCGTGGGGCGGGAGGTGAGCGAGTACCTGGAGGAGCTGTACCGGCGGGGAGCGCTGCGGGGGCGCTCGGCGGAGGAGGCGTTCTACGTGCGCTGCGACGCCTCCACCAACCCGCCCGAGGTGCGCCGGGCCGGCGTGGTGGTCACGGAGATCGGCCTGGCTCCCGTGGTGCCGAACGAGTTCGTGGTGGTGCGCTTCAGCCACGGCCAGGGCGGCGTGGACCTCGCCGGCCCCGTGCCGGCGGCCTGAACACCCAAGGAGGCGAGCATGCCAGTGGGAGACCGCAGGGACCCTTTCCTGTCGTACAACTTCATCGTCGAGATCGACGGCATCGCGCGGGCGGGCTTCCGCGAGGCCAGCGGGCTGGACTCCAGCCAGGACCCCGTGGAGTACCGCGAGGGGACGGACGCCTTCACCGCGCGCAAGCTGCCGGGGATGGTCAAGTACGGGAACATCACCCTCAAGTGGGGCACCACCGGCGACCAGGAGCTGCTCAAGTGGCGGCAGCGGTCGGCGGACGGAAAGGTGGAGCGCCGCAACGGCTCCATCGTGCTGCTGGACGGCGCGGGGCAGGAGAAGGTGCGCTGGAACTTCCACGAGGCGTGGCCCACCAAGTGGACCGGCCCCTCGTTCAACGCCACCGGCAACGAGGTGGCCATCGAGACCCTCGAGCTGGCCCACGAGGGGCTGGCGCTGCAGGGCTGACCCGGATGCTGCAGACCGAGTTCCCCTTTACCCTGCCGTGCGGCTACGCGGACCGCGAGGGCACGCTGCACCGTGAGGGGATGATGCGCCTGGCCACGGCGCACGACGAGATCGCGCCGCTGCGCGACCCGCGGGTGCAGGCCAACCCCGGGTACCTGGTGGTGATCCTGCTGGCGCGGGTGGTCACGCGGCTGGGAGACCTGCCGCAGGTGAACCCCGGAGTGGTGGAGAGCCTGTTCGCGGCGGACCTGGCGTACCTGCAGGATCTGTACAGGCGCGTGAACGAGCACGGCTCCACGCGGCTGGGGGTGACCTGCCCGCACTGCCAGGGCGACTTCGAGGTGGAGACGGCCCCCGCGGGGGGGTAGCGGGCTACCCCTCGGAGCGCTTGTACGAGGAGGTAGCCTACGTCTCCTACTACCTG
>DASTLD010000282.1:0-3753 GCA_035715345.1 Longimicrobium sp. | reverse complement strand
CGTCGTCGCGGTGGGGGTAGTCCTCGCGGTAGTGGCCGCCGCGGGACTCCTTGCGCGCCAGCGCCGAGACCGCCATGACTTCGGCGAGGTCGAGCAGGTTGCCCAGCTCGATGGCCTCCAGCAGGTCGGTGTTGAACCGCTTGCCCTTGTCCTGGATGGCGGCGTTCTGGTAGCGCTGCTTCAGCTCGGCGATCTTCTCGACGGCCGTCTTGATGGTCTGCTCGGTGCGGAACACCATGACGTTGGCGTCCATGGTCTCCTGCAGCTCGCGCCGCAGTTCCGCCACCCGCTCGTTGCCGGTGGCGTCGCGCAGCCGCTCGACCTGCTCGACGACGAACGCCTCCGGGTCCTCCGGCAGCTCGACGAAGTCGGCCCGCTGCGCGTACTCCGCCGCCGCGATGCCGGCGCGCTTGCCGAAGACGTTGATGTCCAGCAGCGAGTTGGTGCCCAGGCGGTTGGCGCCGTGCACGGACACGCAGGCGCACTCGCCCGCCGCGTAGAAGCCCGGCATCACCGTGTTGTTGGAATCGATGACGACGCGGCAGTTCACGTCCGTGGGAATGCCGCCCATGGCGTAGTGCGCCGTGGGCTGGATGGGCATGGGCTCGTGCACCGGGTCGATGCCCAGGTAGGTGCGGCAGAAGTCCGCGATGTCCGGCAGCTTGTTCTCGATGACGTCCGCGCCCAGGTGGGTGGCGTCCAGGTAGACGTACTTCTTGCCGTTGATGCCGCGCCCCTCGCGGATCTCGCGGTGGATGGCGCGGCTGACCACGTCGCGGCTGGCCAGGTCCTTCATGGTGGGCGCGTAGCGCTCCATGAAGCGCTCGCCGCTGTCGTTGCGCAGGATGCCGCCCTCGCCGCGCACGCCCTCGGTGATCAGGATGCCCAGCCGGTAGATGCCCGTGGGGTGGAACTGGTAGAACTCCATGTCCTCCAGCGGGATGCCCCGCCGGTAGGCCACGGCCACGCCGTCGCCCGTGTTGGCGTGCGCGTTGGAGGTGATGGACCACACCCGGCCGAATCCCCCCGTGGCGAACTCCACCGCCTTGGCGTGGAACACGTGCAGGTCCCCCGTCGCCACCTCCCAGGCCACGACGCCGCAGCAGCGCCCGTCGTCGCTCACCAGCAGGTCCACCACCTGGAACTCGTCGTAGAAGTCGACCCCGCCCTTGATGCAGTTCTGGTAGAGCGTCTGCAGGATCATGTGCCCGGTGCGGTCCGCCGCGTAGCAGCTCCGCCGCACCGGCCCCTCGCCGAAGTGGTGCGTGTGCCCGCCGAAGAAGCGCTGGGCGATCTTGCCGTCCGGCGTGCGGCTGAAGGGCAGGCCCATGTGCTCCAGCTCGATGATGACGGGCACCGCCTCCTCGCACATCACCTCGATGCTGTCCTGGTCGCCCAGGTAGTCCGACCCCTTCACGGTGTCGAACGCGTGCCACTCCGGGTGGTCCTCTTCGAGATTCGCCAGGGCCGCGCAGACGCCGCCCTGCGCCGCCCCCGTGTGCGACCGCGTGGGGTACAGCTTGGTGATGACCGCCGTGCGCAGCTTCGGATTGCGGGAGAGGTAGATGGCGGACATCATCCCCGCCCCGCCCCCGCCGACCACCAGCGCGTCGTAGGTGTGCGTATGGATCATGAGCGCAGGCCGCGCGTGAAGTCGAAGGTCAGCAGGGCAAAGACGCCCCAGGCCAGCGTCAGCAGCACCACGGTGTAGGCGATCCCCTTGGCGATCCGCCGCGCCTTGGGGTTGCGCACGTAGTCCTCGATGCTGTAGCGCAGGCCGTTCAGCCCGTGCAGCAGCGCGAACGTCGCGAGCCCCACGTTGAAGAGCCGCCAGAGCGGGTTGTTCCAGCGCTCCAGCACCATCTCCGCGCTCAGGTGCTCCACGCCCACCAGCAGGTTCCACCACACCAGGTGGTACAGCGCCATGAACAGCAGCAGCACGCCGGTCACGCGCATGAACACCCAGGAGCGCACCTCGAACTTGCTCCCCTTGCGCAGGGCCGCGTCCGGCCGCTGGTAGCCGCCGCCCGGGCGGCGCTCGCCGCGCCCGCTCATCGCCCGCCCTCCACGATCACCGGCGGCGCGTAGCCCGGCTGCGCGGGCGCGCCCTGGTAGAAGGCGGGATCCTCGCCCCTGGCGGCCTCGCGGGCGCGGTGGCGCGCGGTGCCCGGCTCGTCCGCCAGACCGACGAGCGGCGCCAGCATGATCCAGGCGACGGGCAGGATCAGCACCGCCGTCAGCACGCTGGCGCCCACGGCCAGGCGGCGCTGGTGCATCATGGCGATGGGCCAGAAGTCCTGGACGATGATGCGCAGCCCGTTGAGCGCGTGGAAGAGCACCGCGAAGAAGATGGCCAGCTCCGCGACGCGGAACACCGGGTGGCGGTACAGGCCCAGCGCGTGGTCGTAAAGATCCGGCCAGTAGACCACGATGGCCGTGTCCACCACGTGCAGCACCAGGAAGGCCAGGATGCCCAGCCCGGTCACCCGGTGCAGCATCCAGGTCCACATCCCCAACCGCCCCTTGTAGCGGAGCGCCTGCCCGATGGATCGGGCGCGGTAGTCGTCGGCCATGCGTCGGGCTCTACTCCATCCGAAGCCAGGTGATAGGAATCGCGCGCGGCGCCTGCGAAACACGCGCCGCGCCCCACGTGCAGGCGGGGCGCGGCGCGGCGTCGACCATCGCCCGGCTCAGACCAGCTTCATCGGCTCGAGCACGGCGTCCGCGGACTTCTGCAGCGCCGCGCGCTCGTCCGCCGTCAGCTCCACCTCGATGATGCGCTCCATCCCGCTGCGCCCCAGCAGCACCGGCACGCCCAGGAACAGGTCGCGCATGCCGTACTCGCCCTGCAGCCAGGCGGCGCAGGGCAGGATGCGCTTCTTGTCCCTGACGATGGCCTCCGCCATCTGCACCGCGCCGGACGACGGGGCGTAGTAGGCGGAGCCCGTCTTGAGGTGCTTGACGATCTCCGCGCCGCCGTTGCGCGCGCGGTCCACGATGGCGTCCAGCTTGTCGCGGCCCATCAGCTGGGTGATGGGGATGCCGCTGACCGTGGTGTAGCTGATGAGGGGCACCATGGTGTCGCCGTGGCCGCCCAGCACCATCGCCTGGATGTCCTCCACGGAGACGTCGATGGCCTCGGCCAGGAACGAGCGGTAGCGCGCCGTGTCCAGCACGCCCGCCATCCCGATTACGCGCTCGCGCGGAAAGCCGGATGCATCCATGGCCACGTAGCACATCACGTCCAGCGGGTTGCTGACCATGATGATGATGGCGTCGGGGCTCACGCGGGCGATGTTCTCGCACACCTGGCGCACGATGCCGGCGTTGGTGTTCAGCAGGTCGTCGCGGCTCATCCCCGGCTTGCGGGCGATGCCGGCCGTGACGATGTAGATGCCGCTGCCGGCCGACTCCTCGTAGCCGTTGCTGCCGATCAGGCGGGTGTCGAAGCCCTCCACGGGCGCCGACTCCCACTGGTCCAGCCCCTTGCCCTGGGGAATGCCCTCGGCGATGTCGATGAGCACGACCGTGCGGGCCAGCTCCTTTTCGGCGACGCGCTGGGCGGCCGTCGCGCCCACGTTGCCCGCCCCAACCACCGTGATCTTGTCTATCATCTTCAGGCCGATGTGCGAGTGTTCTCGGGCCGCCGGAGGTCGCCTGGAGTGCGCATGCATTCTGGGGGCCGACGGTGGCGCCAACATACCGGAGCCGCCGTGCGGTGTCAACGTACGGTCCGCAACCGGTTTCGCCTGT
>DASTLD010000281.1:0-4189 GCA_035715345.1 Longimicrobium sp. | reverse complement strand
TCGCGGCTGTGAAAACGTGATGTCCGCCTGCGCGGACGGGCGCCGCGCGAGGGCGGGCGGCGGCGCGCGTGGGACGTCGGGCCGGACCGCGGCAGGTTGCGGCGCGCGGAGAACGCCCCTCCCCCGAAGTTGGGGGAGGGGTTTGGGGAGGGGGCCTCCGCCTTGTGAGGCAGCCCGCCTGGCGCACGGAACCTTGCTTGTGTCGGTACTCCGCTCGGGCCGGTCGCCTCGGTTTTCCGCGGTTCAGCCCGCCGCTTCGCTCTCCGCCGACTCGGCCTGCTCGATCTCCAGGGCAAAGCGGGCCAGCATCTCCCGCACCTCCTCCAGCGTGGCGCCCGGGTGCCGCTCCAGGATCAGCGCCACGATGCCCGCCACGTTCGGCGCCGCGAAGCTGGTGCCCTGCCGCATGGCCCGCCCGCCGCCCAGCAGCAGCACCGGCTGGTCCACCCCCCACGCCTCGCACTCCATGGCGTGCTCCGGCCGGTAGCGGAAGTGGTAGGGCGAGGAGAAGCGCCCCGCCGCCACCCCGATCACGTTCTCGAAGACGGCGGGGTAGCTCCAGTCGTTGGCGTTGTGCCCCGCCGCCACCACCACGATGCCCGCCCGCTTGGCCCGCTCGCAGGCGGCGTACAGCGGCCGCAGCGTGCCCTCCAGCCGCGTGCCCAGGCTCACGTTGATGACCTGCACGCCGCTGTCGATGGCCCGGTTGAGCCCCGCCTGCAGCGTGGACGGGCTGGTCTCCAGGTTCTTTCCGAACACGCGGATGGGCAGCACGCGCGCGTCCGGCGCCACGCGCAGCACCAGGTCCGCGCAGGCGGTGCCGTGCCCCAGCAGGTCCGTGTCGTCGTCGTTCTCCAGGGTCGCGAAGTCGTCCGCCGGGTCCACGAACGACACGCCCTTGAGCACCCGCGGCTCGTCCAGGCTGCGGTCGAAGCCGCTGTCGATCACGGCCACGCGGATGCCGCGGCCGGTGGCGCCGCCCAGCTCCTCCGCCACCCAGGCCGGAACGGTGTCCGGCTCCTGCTCCGCCACGTCGTGCATGCTCACCGGTTCAGCTTCTCCCGCACGCGGTTCAGCAGCAGGTCGATGATGCGGCCGGAGCGCGTGACCACGTACACCTTGACCGAGTAGCCGCGGCGGAACTTCTGCAGCCCGGCGCGGTCCAGCTGGCCCCTGTCCAGCGCCGCCACCACGCGGTAGGAGCCGCCGCCGCCGCCCGCGGCGCCGCCCGGCGCGCCGCCGCCCGGCATGCCGCCGCCCGCCCCGCCGCCGCCCGCCCCCGCGCCGGCCCCGGCGCCCGGCGAGCCGCCGCCGGGGTCGCTGGCCACGTGGATCACCCGGCCGCGCAGGTGGTCGCGGTCCTTCTGGTCGAAGGCCTGCACCTCCACCTTGACCAGGTCGCCCACCTTGATCTTATGGATCTGCCGCTCGGGCACCATCATGGTCACGCGCCACTCCGCCAGGTCCGCCACCTCCAGCAGCTGCTCGCCCTCGCGGGTGTAGCTGCCGGCCAGCCGCTCGATCTGCTCCGTCAGCACCACGCCGTGGATGGGGCTCACGATGGCCGCGCGGTTCAGCCGCTCGCGCGCCTCGCGGATCTGCACCTCCAGGCGCTGCATCTCCGCCGCGCTCTTTTCGCGGTCGAAGGACTTGAGCGTCAGCATGTCCGCCTCCGCGCCGCTCAGGCGGATGTCCGCCTCCGCGCTGCGCACCTCGCCCACCGCCTGGTCCAGCATGACGTGCTGCCCGGGGCGGTAGGCGGCCAGCAGCGAGTCCACGTTGGTGCCCACGCCGTGCTCCACCATGCGCTGCAGCAGCGTGGCGCGCGTGGTGGTCAGGCGGCTGCGCGCGCGGTCCAGCTTCTGGACCTGCTGCTGCCGCTCCAGCGGGGCGCTGGCCACCGCGCGGTCGCGGTCGATGCGGGCGGAGCGGTACTGCGCCTCCAGCCCGTCCAGCTGCGCCTGCAGCGTCAGCTCGTCCAGCCGCAGCATGGGCTGCCCCTGCGACACCGTGTCGCCGGTGCGCACCAGCACGTCGCGGATGGGGCCGGCGCTCTGCGCGCGCACCGGCCAGATGCGCACCGGCTCCAGCGTGCCGTTGCCCTTCACCGTCACGTCCATGCGCACCAGGAAGGTGATCAGCAGCCCGCTCCCGATCAGCAGCAGCAGCGAGCCGAACATGACGCTCACCGCGCGCTTCACGAAGCGCGCGCCCGGGTGCCCCGCGTCGCCCAGGTCGGGCAGGCGCAGGGGAAGGACCTTCTTCGCGGGTTCCGCGCTCATCGTCGCCTATCCTTCAGGTCAAAAGGGGGAAGTCCGCTCTCGCGCTCAGGGCGCCGCCGGCCCGGGGCGGCCCAGGCGGCGCGCCTCGTCCAGCAGGTCCTGGCCGCCGCCCACCAGCTCGCGGTAGGTGGCGCTGTTGCGCATCAGCTCCTGGTGGCCGCCCACGGCGCCCACGGTGCCGTTCTCCATCACGATGATCTGGTCCGCCAGCGAGGCCGTGGCCACGCGGTGCGTCACGTAGATCACCGTCTTGTCCTGCACCCGCTGGAACAGCTCGCGCAGGATCTCCGTCTCCGTGGCCATGTCGATGTTGGACGTGGCTTCGTCCAGCAGCAGGATGGGGGCGTCGCGCACCAGCGCGCGCGCCAGCGCCAGGCGCTGCCGCTGCCCGCCGCTCAGCGTGCTGCCCCACTCGCCCACCGCCGTCTCGTACCCCAGCGGCAGCTCCGCCAGCATGCTCTCCAGCCGGCACACGCGCACCGCCTCGTCCACCTTCTCGCGCGTGGGGTTGTCGGCGCCCATGGTCAGGTTCTCCCAGATGTTGCCCTGGAACATGGAGAACTCCTGCCACACCACGCTGATCTGCCGGCGCAGGTCCGGCAGCGCGATGGCCGTCATGGGCACGCCGTCGAAGTACACCTGCCCGCCGTCCGCGTCCTCCATGCGGGTCAGGATGCGCAGCAGCGACGACTTGCCCACGCCGCTGTGCCCCACGATGGCGCTGATCTGCCCGCGGCGGAACTGCAGGTTGACGTCGTGCAGCACCTTGCGCTCCGGCACGTACCCGAACGACAGGTCGCGCACGCGGATGTCGCCGCCGGTGTGGTGCTGGATGGGCGGCAGCGGCACGTAGCTGTTGGCCGGGTCCTGCTCCACCGGGCTGTCCAGGTACTCGAACATGCGGCCCAGGTTCACCGCCGTCTGCTGGAACTCGGAGAAGAGCCCCGTGAACTGCTGCAGCGGGTTGTACAGGTAGCCGATGTAGGCGCTGAAGGCGATGAAGTCGCCCAGCGTCATCTCCTGGTCCAGGATCAGCCGCCACGCGTACCAGGTGTACAGCGCGGTGCCCATGGCCCGGATGATGGCCGTCATGGTCCCGAACACCTGGCCGTAGGCGCCCGCCTTGAGCTGGATGGTCAGGCCCTTGTTCATCTGGGTGCTGGCCTTGTGGTACACCCAGTGCTCCATGGCCATGGCCTTGAGCGCGCGGATGTGGCTCAGCGACTCCATCTGGAAGGCGCCCAGCTCCGCGAAGGCCTCCGCGCTCTTCTTCCAGAACTTCCGCATGATGCGGGCGCTGAGCGTGGTCAGCAGCAGCGTCAGCGGGATGGTGATCAGCGACACGATCGCCAGCCGCCAGGAGAGCATGAACAGGAACGGCGGCACGATGAACAGGTAGATGCCGTTCACGAAGATGGTCTCGAAGACGCGCGACACGCTCTGCAGCGAGCTGCGCACGTCGCCGAACCGGCTCATGATCTCGCCCACGCGGTGCTCGTCGAAGAAGCGCACGCGCAGGTGCTGCAGGTGGTTGAAGAAGAGCAGCGCCGTCGCGTTGGACAGGTGCGACGTGGTCCAGGTGGTGTAGTAGCCGCGGATGGCCCCCATGACCGCGTTGCCGATGGCGATGGCCAGGATGCCGGCCACCACCACCTGCATGAGCGTCACGTTGCGGGTGGGGTACACCTCGTCGATCAGCGTCTTGGACAGCCAGGGCTGGATCATGCCGATCAGCCCCAGCACCAGCCCCAGCGCCATGCCCTTGAGCAGCGGCCCCCAGTAGGGGCGGATCAGCTTGACCAGCCGCAGGAACTGCTGGAACGCCTCGCGCAGCGGCGGGATCTCCGCCGGCCCCGGGGGCGCCGCGCCGCTGGGGCCCGCGGGCGCGGGGCCGCCGCCGCCCGGGG
>DASTLD010000280.1:0-2385 GCA_035715345.1 Longimicrobium sp. | reverse complement strand
GCAAGAAGCGTGAACGCCTCCACCGCCCGGTCGCGCACCTCCGGCGGGCTGTTGGTGCCCTCGATGATCCCGACCACGTGGTGCAGGTGCCGGTGCGCGTGCTCGTGCGGCAGGCCCAGCACCAGGCGCGTGGCGGCGATGCCCTTGCGGTCCACGCGCTCCGCGTCCACGCGGATGTCGCCCAGCTCCAGCCCCGCCACGAACGCGCGCAGCCACTCCAGCGGCAGCCCCAGGTCCAGCAGCGCGGCGACGGTCATGTCGCCGCTGATCCCGGCGAAGGGATCGAAGATCAGTCCGCGCAACTGCCCGTGCCGCTGCAGGGTGGATACGGGGCCGGAACGTCTGCCCCCGCCGTTCTCTGACCGATGCCCGCCACGCACCCGGGTCCTGGTGCAACCAGCGGTGTGCCTCTCGACCGCGAGAGGCCCCCTCCCCGACCCTCCCCCAACTTCGGGGGAGGGAGAACGCCCGTTCCGTGGCTGTCGTGCGAGGCCGCCAACCTAGACGGCGTCTATCCCTCCGTCAAACGCACGGCCGCGCGGGCAGACCGGCTCCCCCCTCTCCCGCTCCGCGGGGGAGGGGGGCTGGGGGGGAGGGGGCTCGCGCAGACCTCGTCGCCCTGCCGCCGTTCCTCAGTGCCGGAACAGCCGACGACCGGTGAACACCATCGCGATGCCGTGCTCGTCCGCGGCGGCGATCACCTCCTCGTCGCGGACGGAGCCGCCGGGCTGGATGATGGCGCGCACCCCGGCCTCCGCCGCCGCGTCCACGCCGTCGCGGAAGGGGAAGAAGGCGTCGGAGGCCAGCGCCGCGCCGGCCAGGTCGAAGCCGTTGTCGCGCGCCTTCATCACCGCGATGCGCGACGCGTCCACGCGGCTCATCTGCCCCGCGCCGATGCCCAGCGCCATCCCCCCGCGGGCCAGCAGGATGGCGTTGGACTTGACCGCCGCCACCGCGCGCCAGCCGAAGCGCAGGTCGTCCATCTCCCCCGCCTCCGGCTGCCGCTTCGTGACCACGCGCCAGGCATCCTCCGGGAACGACATGGACAGGCGCTCCTGCGCCACGAAGCCGCCGCGCACGCGCTTGAAGTCCAGCTCGTCGCCGGCGCCGGCCTCCGTCCCCGTCTCCAGCAGGCGCAGGTTCTTCTTCTCCGCCAGCAGCCGCAGGCCCGCCTCCGCGAAGCCCGGCGCCACGATGGCCTCCACGAAGTTGGGGCGCAGCAGCACCGCGGCCTCTTCCGTGACCGGCACGCTGAAGGCGACGACGGAGCCGAACGCGCTGGTGGGGTCCGTCGAGAGCGCCTTGCGGTACGCCTCCGCCGCGTCCGCGCCCACCGCGATGCCGCAGGGGGTGGTGTGCTTGATGATGGCGCACGCCGCCAGCCCGTCGCCGCGCCAGGCGGAGACGGCCAGCAGCGCGCCCTCCACGTCCAGCAGGTTGTTGAACGACAGCTCCTTGCCGTGCAGCTGCCGCAGCGACGCGAGGCCCCGCACCGGCCCCACGTCGCGGTAGAAGGCGGCGCGCTGGTCGGGGTTCTCGCCGTAGCGCAGGTCCTGCACCTTCTGCAGCGACAGGGAGATGCCGGCCGGGAAGCGCTCCCCCTCCCCACCGCCGTGCAGCGACGACGTGAGATAGTCGGTGATCGCGCGGTCGTAGTCGGACGTGTGCGCGTAGACCTTCGCGGCCAGCTCGCGGCGCAGCAGCGCGGCGTCCCCGCCCCCGTCCAGCGCGGCCAGGACGCGCGGGTAGTCCGCGGGGTCGACGGCCACCCAGACGCCGGCGTGGTTCTTGGCCGCGGAGCGCAGCATGGCCGGGCCGCCGATGTCGATGTTCTCGATGGCGTCGTCCAGCGTGGCGTCCGGCCGGGCGACGGTCTCGCGGAAGGGGTAGAGGTTCACTGCCACGAGGTCGATGGGCTCGTAGCCGTGCTCCCGCATCTGCGCCGCGTCGTCCGGGTTGTCGCGGCGGCCGAGCAGGCCGGCGTGCACCGCGGGGTGCAGCGTCTTGACGCGGCCCTCCATCATCTCGGGATGGCCGGTGACCTCGGCGACCTCCCTGACGGCCAGGCCGGCCTGGCGCAGGGCGCGCGCGGTGCCGCCGGTGGAGAGCAGCGCCCACCCGCGCGCGTGCAGCTCCCGCGCGAAGTCCACGATCCCCGTCTTGTCCCATACGCTCAGGAGCGCGCGCGGCATCTCGGCTTTCTTGTCTATTCTGTCTATTCTTCGGCGACGCCGGCGGCGCCCTCCAGCCGCACGATGCGCC
Organism: Longimicrobium sp.; assembly: GCA_035715345.1. Lineage (GTDB taxonomy): Bacteria > Gemmatimonadota > Gemmatimonadetes > Longimicrobiales > Longimicrobiaceae > Longimicrobium. The sequence continues at coordinate 123 of DASTLD010000280.1, read as the reverse complement.
GCAGCGAATCGTCCGCCGGAAGCGCGTCCACCAGCTCGAACGCGAGCGCATCGCCCGTCCACTCTCCTGCCCCGCCCTGCCCGAGGGCCAGCGCCTCCACCGCAAGCGGGAGGATGCGGTGCT
>DASTLD010000279.1:0-3913 GCA_035715345.1 Longimicrobium sp. | reverse complement strand
CCACGAATCGACGCTGGTGGCCGTCGGCGAACGCGGCACCGTGCTGGTCTCGTTCGACGGCGGTCTGGGCTGGAGCATCCACCCGCCGCTGTCGGACCACCTCCTGATCGGTGTCTGGATGCCGGACCGCCGCTACGTGGTCATCGTGGGCAACGGCGGGACCATCATGCGCGGCACGCGCTGAACGCCGGGGTGGGACGAGAACGGGGCGGGCCGCCGCGGCGGCCCGCCCCGTTGCTTCGCCCGGCTGCCGCGAGCGCCGGGTTCAATCGTTGACGCCGGCGATGGCCTCTCCCTTCACGAGCCAGGAGATGCCGAACGCCACCACCGCGATCGCCTCGAACCAGAAGACGAAGTGGGAAGACCGCTCCGCCGCGTCGTCCAGGAGGAGCTTCGCGACCGCGATCGCGGCGATGCAGCCCAGGATCACCCATCCGCAGAGCCGGTAGATGATGTTGCGCTCCCGCTTTTCGCGCGTCGGTGCGGACGTATCCGACTTGGTGAACTGGACCAGGGAGATCCACGCGAGCAGCGCGAAGAAGGCGGCCGCGGCGGCGAAGTGCACGTAGCCCACCACGTGGGGATCGGGCGCATCGGCCCCGGAGAAGAAGGTGACGGAGTCCGGGGCGCGGGTGGCCGTATCGCTCGCCTCGCGTGAGGCCTCGAACGTGGGGAAGAGCGCGACGAGCAGCGCGCAGACGCCCGCGATGTTGGACAGCACCCGGTCCCTGCGGTCGTAGCCGCGGTACGCCAGCAGGAACACGCCGATGGCGCAGAGGCTGCCCACGAAGACCTCGCGCATGCCCGTGTGGAAGTACGCGCTGATGGACGATTCGAGGAGAACGCCCATCCTTCCCGCGTCGGAGAGCAGGCGGTCCCGCAGGTTCTCGCCCGCGACCAGCGCGAATGGCAGCGCCAGCCCGATGTACCCCACGGCCTTTCGCAGGGTGAGGAAGTTCAGGACGAGGGCGTTGCTGTCCTCCGCACGCGCGTCGGACAGGGCCTGGGCTGGAGGGATGATGTCTGGCGGCATGATGACGGCGGGCATGAGGAGGGGCGGGACACCGGACGGAATCTAGGATTGCGGGGCGAGCGCGGCCAAGAGAAATGATCTCGCGAAGCCCCGAGGCGCGATGTGCCCGCGCGGTTCCGGCGGCAGCTCAGGGAGCGAGGATCCGCGCCAGCTCGAGCGAGCCGTCGCGCCAGTCGTCGCGCGGATCGGCGGCGGCGCGGGCAAAGGTCCAGAGCCGGACGCGCTCGGGGTCCACCTCCAGCAGGTCCGCGAATCCGCGGATGCTGCCGTCCGGGTCCGCGCGCAGCCGCGCCCGGCAGTTGAGCAGGTGCTGCGTGGCGTCGTACGCCGGGTCGCCCACGAACGGCTTGGGGTCGATGGCCAGCCACGGCTCGCGCCGCGCGGCCAGCACGTTCCCCGCGTGCAGGTCGGTCGCGAGCAGCACATCCGTGGGCGCCCCGCGGGACAGCTCCGCCAGCAGGCGCAATCCCTCGCGCACGAGGCCGGCATCGGGCCAGGACGCCGCCGCGGCGAGCGTCTCGCCGCGCCAGTACGCGGTCAGGTCGGAGAGCGGGCGGAAGCGATGGGGAGCAGGGACGGGGCGCCGGAGCCGGCGCAGCAGCCCCGCGATCACCCGGTCCTGCTCCGGCTCCGGGAGCGTGCGCAGGTGGGTGCCCGGCTGGCACCGCTCCAGGAGCATGGCGCCGTCGTCGTCGTCCGCCTCCAGCAGCCGCACGCTGGGATCGCCGTCCCAGAAGCGCAGGCCGGCGATCTCGTGCGCGCCCTCCATGTGCGGCATGCCCAGCTTGAGCACCGCGGGCGACCCGTCCGCGCGCGTGGCGGGCGCCACCCACGCGCAGCTCACCTCCGGGCCTTCGAACGGCGCGCCGAGGGTCAGCGACCAGCGCCGCTCCAGCTCGCGCACCACGGCGGGCAGCCGTTGCAGCCAGGCCGCCCGCTCCGGCGCATCCCGGCACGCCGCGGCCAGCCGCTCGGGCACGTTCACCGCCATCCGGATACTCGAGGAAAGGGTGGTCGTCGCCGCGCGCGGTAGACGCCCGCCGGCCCGGGACTGCCATGAATGCGAAGGCGGGGCCGTCGGGCAGACGGCCCCGCCTTCATGCACGACCGCGGCGCGGCTACCGGCGCGGCAGCCAGACCGCGTGGCTCTCGTGCGATCCGTCGGGCGTGATCCGCACCAGGTCCGTGCCGTCCGGGTTCACCAGGTACACGTCCATCAGGCCGGCGGCGTCGCTGGTGAACGCGATGCGGGTGCCGTCCGGCGACCAGCCGTTGAACATGTGTCCGTTCACGGCCAGCTCGGGCGGCGTGACACGGCGCAGGCCGGTGCCGTCCGCGTTGACCACGTAGACCCCCACGTCGCCGGCGCCGTCGTAGTTCATGAACGCGATCTGCCTGCCGTCCGGAGACCAGGGCTCGTAGTCGTTGTCCCAGACCGAGCCGACGGTCTTGGAGACGTCGGTGCCGGGCAGGTCCGACAGCCTGCGCACGCCGGACCCGTTGGCGTTCATGACGAACAGTTTGGGTTTCCCGTCGCGGTCGCTGATGAAGGCCACCTTGGACCCGTCCGGCGACCAGGCGGGCGCGGTGTCCCCGTCCCGCGCGAACAGGGGGGCCAGGCCGGTTCCATCCGCCTTGACCACGTACGTCCGGGCCACCCAGGCCCCGTCCACGCTGCGGACGTGCTCGACCACCACCCGCCCGTCCGGCGTCCACCCGGCGGGATAGCTGTAGACGTATTCGCCGTCCAGGTCGGCGGAGACGCGGTGCGGGTTGCTGCCGTCCGCGTTCATGACGTACGTGCCCCACACCCGGTCGCGCGAGCTCATGAAGGCGATCTTCGTCCCGTCCGGGGACCAGAGCGGGGTGTAGTTGCACCGCTCCTGGCTGAAGCCGATCAGGCCGGTGAGCTGGACCAGGCCCGTCCCGTCCGTGTTCATCGCCCACAGGTTGTAGCAGCCGTCGCGGTCGGAGTTGAAGACGACCTTCCTGCCGTCCGGCGACAGGTCCAGGGCGCGGTAGCGAGACGCGAGCTGGTTGGTCAGGTTCTCCGCGCCGGACCCGTCCACGTTCATGCGGTAGATGTCCTTGCCCAGCCCGGCCCACTCCCCCTGGCCGTTGTCGCCGCGCGTGCTCACCACCAGGAGCTGCTGCGGTTCCCGGGGCTCCGGCCCCACGCCGCCGTCGGCGCAGGCGGCGGCCGCCAGCGCCAGCACGACGGCGGCAAGGCGGGAACGGTCCCTGCCGGGGGCACGCCGTGAACGCGTCGAGGTGCTCATCGCGCAACCCTTCCGAGGGAGAATGTGAGGCGGGGAAGACCAGAGGCCGGGAACAAGTTTTTCGGGATTCCCCAGGTATCCCGAACCGGGCCGGGCCCGCAACTGTCTGCGGCGATGCGTGCGCGGAACGCCGTCGCGTTCCGCCGCGGCGTCCGCGCCGCTCCGGGACCGGCGTACAACGACTACGGGGCCGTCCTTGGGACAGCCCCGCCTCTCTCGTGGATTGTGCCGCGGCAGAATCCGCGTCCGTCTTTGGCCGGGCCCCCGCCCGCCGGTAGCCGACGTCAGACCGATGGGCCGGTCTGTGCCATCACGCGCGGCGCATCGGCCCGGTGCGGCTGCGGCGTCAGGATCTCCTGGCGCGCGGCCAGGGCCGCGGCCCTGAGGCTCGCACCCGTCACTCCCCGCAGCGGCCTGCGGATGCGGATGCGGACGAGCCAGTACAGCATCGCCAGCAGCGGCACGACCGCGAGGAAGATCAGCGCGGGCCAGACGCGCAGGCGCTCGGGGAGCTCGTCCGCCTGGCCGAGGAAGAAGGAGCCCGTGGCGATCCACATGGCCCAGCACATCCGCCACAGGTGCCGCGCCAGCCGCGCCCGTC
>DASTLD010000278.1:0-8006 GCA_035715345.1 Longimicrobium sp. | reverse complement strand
CCGGCTGCGTCTAGAGGGCGGAGGCCCCCTCCCCGGCTCGTTCCTCGCCGACCCTCCCCCAACTTCGGGGGAGGGTTTTTGGTCTCACGCGGAGCCGCGGAGGGCCCGGAGCAACGCAGAAGCGCGGCGCAAAGGTCCGCCCGGAGGAGGAGATTCGCGGCGCTTGCTCGGGTGGGGGCCCGCGCCTACGTTGCGGAGCGGCATCCGCCGCCGTTCGTGCGCTCCGATCCCTCCCATGCAACCGTCCCCGAACGTCCCGCTGGAGCAGGCGCGCCAGGCGCTCATCCAGCACCTCGCCGCCTGCTACGCCGCGGACCACCTCACCGAGGAAGCGCTGGAGGAGCGCATCGACCGCGCGCACCACGCGGCCACGGTGCAGGAGCTGCGCGGGCTGGTTGCGGACCTGCCCGCCGTTTCCGCACCGCACGCGGTGTCCGCCGTGCCCGCGGCTGCGCCCGTCGCGCGGAGCATCCACACGCGCGAGCAGCAGACCATCGTGGGCATCATGGGCGTCGCGGAGCGCAAGGGGCCGTGGTCGCCCGCCAGGAACGTTTACGTCGTCGCGGCGATGGGCGGCGTGGACCTGGACTTCCGCGAGGCGCACTTCGGGCCCGGCGTGACCACGGTCTCCATCCTGGCGCTGATGGGCGCGGCGGAGGTGATCGTGCCGCCCGGTGTGCACGTGGAGGTGGACGGCAGCGCCATCCTCGGCGGCTTCGGTGATGCCTCCTTCGGCCCCCCGCCCACCGACCCGGAGGCGCCCGTGCTGCGCATCAACGGCGTCGCCATCATGGGCGGCGTGGACGTCAGCGTCCGCAACCCCGGCGAGACCCTGCGCGACGCCAAGCGGCGCATGCGCGCCGAACGCAAGGACCGGAAGCGGCTGCAGGGCGGGTAACGAAGTGCTGGAGCCATGCGCTCCAGCCTGTGGCCGGCTGCCTCTGCGAGAGCGGAGGCCCCCCGGCTCGTTCCTCGCCGACCCTCCCCCAACTTCGGGGGAGGGTTGTCTGGGGGAGGGTGGTTTGTTTCGACGATGCTACGCGTATCCCGCGGCGGCGGCTTCTCGCGCCGCAAGCTTTCCCGGGATCAGGGGCACTCGAAGGTGAGGTCGCACGCTTGTACGCAGGACGGGTCCTGGCAGGTGTGGGCGCCGAACTCCGTGAAACCGGGGCAGGTATCACCAGCACACGTCGGGGCGCACCACGTCGGGTTGAACGTGCACCCATTACGCGTATCTACGCAGCCAGGACCAGATGTATCCGCGTGGGCCTTGACGGTGCCCTCGTGCCGCGGCTGCATCGCGGGCGAGGTGCTGAACGATTCGACACGCAGCTCATCTGCCTTCAGGGCCAGCTTCTTCATGGCGCGGGGGCTTCCTTTAACGTGAAAAATAGGGGATTTTCTTGAAGAGAACTTAGGGGCAACGCATGGAAAATACAACCGGCGCCCTCAAAGAAGATCGGGGGGATCATCTGTAGCGGCGCCGTGCCAGTACGTTGGGGACGTGACGTTGGCCGCCCCGCGCGCAGACGAAAAAGCCCCTCCCCCGAGTTGCGGGAGGGGGTTTGGGGAGGGGGCCTCCGCCCACGGAAGGCACTCCACCACCGGCAGTGACATCCGTCTGCTCAGAGATGTCGGCCTCACGCGGAGCCGCGGCGAGTAGGGAAGAACGGCGTTCACGGATGACGCGCTCTGCCCACCTTCCGCAGCGCCCCGATTGCCGCCGCGATGTCAGCCTCCACCTCTTCCTCGGGGTAGGCAGGCATCCCGGCCTGGATAGCATCCACGGTTTCGAACCTCGCCGCGCGCTGTTCCATAAGTTGCCGGTACCGGCCGATTGGGAGCACGGCGGCAACGGGTGTCCCGGAACTCTCCAGGATTACCGTCTCGCCATCATACCGGACGCGGCCGAGCATTTCGGAGAACTTTCGCCGCGCCTCGCGCACGGCCATGTGGCCCACCATCGCACCGCTCCTGGCCAGGGGAGAACTCGCCTGTCGCCAAAATCTATCTCCTGTACTTACTCCATCGCCTCGCCCAGCAGCCAGCGGCGCAGGCGGTCCAGCGCGAGCTGGGCGGTCATGCCCTTGACCCAGTGCCGGTCGCGGGCGCCGAGGTTGTAGCGCCGCGACCACGATCCGCCCTCCCACGCAATGCCGATGCACACCGTGCCCACCGGCTTGTCGTCCGTGCCGCCGCCGGGGCCGGCGATGCCCGTGGTGGAGAGGCCCAGGTCCGCGCCCGCCGCGCGGCGCACGCCGGCCGCCATCTCCGCCGCCACCTCCGCGCTCACCGCCCCGTGCGCCGCCAGCGTGGCCGGCGACACGCCCAGCATGTCCCGCTTGGCGTTGTTGGCGTAGCTGGCCACGCCCAGCAGGAAGTAGTCGGAGCTGCCCGGCACATCCGTGATGCGGTCGCCGATCAGCCCGCCGGTGCACGACTCCGCCACCGCCAGCGTCAGCTCCCGCTCGCCAAGCAGGCGGCCGACGGTCTCCTCCATCCCCTCGTCGCCCGTGGCGTAGAGGTGGACGCCGAGCGCCGCCCGCACCCGCGCGTCGACCGCCTCCAGCCGCGCCTCCAGGTCCTCGTCCGGCGCGCCGGAGACCGTAACGCGGGCCTGGATGCGCGGGAACGCCGCGCGGAACGCCAGCCGCGCCTCCTCCGGCGGCACCACGGCCACCAGCAGCTCGTCCAGCTTGCTCTCCGACAGGCCGTAGGTGCTGTAGGTGCGCGACAGGAAGCGCGCGCCGGGGTTCCGCGCCGCCACCCAGGGCACCAGCGTGGCGGGAACCATCACCCGCGTCTCGCGCGGCACGCCGGGAAAGCAGGCGACGTGCTTCGTCTCCCCGCCGTCCACCTCCACCGGGCAGAGGAAGCCCGCCGCGGTGCCGTTGGGGTTGGGGATGACGGTGCTGCCCGCGGGAAACATGGCCTGCTTGACGTTGTTGGGCGTCATCTCCCGCCCGATGGCGCGGAAGCGCTCCTCGATGGCGCGCAGCGACGGCTCGTCCAGCACCAGCTCGCGCCCGGCCAGGCGCGCCACGCAGGCGGTGGTCAGGTCGTCCGCGGTGGGGCCCAGTCCCCCCGTGCACACCACCAGCTCCGCCTGTTCCAGCGCCTGGCGCAGGGCGCGGACGATGTCGTCCTCGTCGTCCAGCACGGAGAACCCGCACACCGCCTCCGCCCCCACCGCGCGCAGCTCGCCCGCGATGAAGCCGGAGTTGGTGTCCGTGGTCATGCCGCCGACGATCTCGTCGCCGATGGCGAGCAGCGCGACCTTCATCTCACTTGCCGCGCATGGCGCGGAGGGCGGTCTTGAGGGCATCGCGGGGGATGCGGGTCAGGCCATTGAACTCGCCGCCGCTCGCGATCCACTCGCCGCCGTCGATAGTGACGCACTCGCCGTTGATGAACGCCGCGCCGTCCGACACCAGGAACACGGCCAGGTTGGCCAGCTCGTCGTGGTCGCCGAAGCGGTGCATGGGGATGCGCGCCTTTGCCTCCGCCTCGATGTCGGGCGTGGGCATCAGCGCGTTCCAGGCGCCCTCCGTGGGGAACGGGCCGGGGGCGATGGCGTTGCTGCGGATGCCGTACGCCGCCCACTCCACCGCCAGCGAGCGGGTCATGGCCAGCACGCCCGCCTTGGCCGCCGCGCTGGGCACCACGAACGCGGAGCCGGTCCACGCGTAGGTGGTGGCGATGTTCAGGATGCTGCCGCCGCGCCCCGCCTCGATCATCGTCCGGCCGACGGCGAGGGTGGCGTGGAAGGTCCCGTACAGCACCGTCTGCACGACGGCGTTGAAGCCGTTGGGCGACAGGTCCTCCGTGGCCGAGAGGAAGTTGCCCGCGGCGTTGTTCACCAGCACGTCGATGCCGCCGAAGCGCTGCGCGACCGCCGTCACCATCGCCTCCACCTGCGCGAAGTCGCGGACGTCGCCGGCGTGCGTCATCACCCGCTCGCCGCCGGCGTCGATGCCTTCGGCGGCGGCGGCCAGGCGGTCGGCGCTGCGGCCCGTGATGGCGACGCTGGCGCCGAGCGAGGCGAACTTCTTGGCCATGGACAGGCCCAGGCCGCTGCCGCCGCCCGTCACCAGCACCGTCTTGCCCGCCAGCAGGTCTTCCCGGAACACGCGCGCCTCCCCGTCGTGGTGATCATCCCCCGGACCGCCCGGGCGGGTTGAGACTACGCCCCGCCCCCACCCGGCGAAAGGCCGCGCAGGATGGCGCGGAGCGCGGGCGCGCGGGTAAATTCGGGCTCGCAACCCGCTTCCATCGTCATGATGATCCCATCGCTCCGCAGGATGATCCCCCCCACCGCGGTCCTGGCCGCGGCGCTCTCCGCACTGCCCCTAGCCGCGCAGGTGCCGGCGGCGCCGGACACGGGCCTGACCGTGCACCTGCTGACCATGGGCAGCGGCGACGCGGTGTGGGAGAAGTTCGGCCACAACGCCATCTGGATCCACGACCCCGCCGCGGGCACGGACCTGGTCTACAACTACGGCGTCTTCGACTTCCGCTCGCCCGGCTACTGGAACCGATTCATCAAGGGCACCTGGCGCTACGAGCTGGGCGTGTCGGACATGGCGACCACGATGTGGCAGTACCAGTACCTCAACCGCTCGGTGTGGTCGCAGCGGCTGAACCTGACGCCGGCGCAGGAGCGCGAGGTGCAGCGCTTCCTGGGCTGGAACGCGCGGCCGGAGAACAAGGAGTACCTGTACGACTACTACCGCGACAACTGCTCGACGCGCCTGCGCGACCTGATCGACCGCGTGACCGGCGGCGAGCTGCGCCGGGTGGCGAACGGGGTGCACCGGTCCAGGCGCAGCTACCGCTGGCACAGCGAGCGCTACGTGGGCAGCGACTGGGCCACGTACGCGGGCCTGGCCGTGGGGCTGGGCCCGGCGGCGGACCGGCCGACGGGCGTGTGGGAGGACATGTTCCTGCCCTTCGAGCTGATGAAGGCCATGCGCTCCGCGAAGACGGGCCCGCAGCCGTGGGACAGGCTCGTGGCCGAGGAGCGCACGCTGTTCCAGGCGACGGGGCGCGGGCCGGAGCCGCGGATGCCGCCCGTCGCCATGCCCATCTTCCTCGCGGCCGGCGTGCTGCTGGCGGGGGCGCTGGTGCTGCTGGGACGGGGGGCGATGCGGTCGCGGGCGGCGCGCTTCGGGTTCTCCGCGCTGAGCGCCGTGTGGCTGCTGTTCGCGGGGACGGGCGGGGTGGTGCTGCTGGGGCTGTGGGCGCTGACGGACCACCAGATCGCCTACCGCAACGAGAACATCCTGCAGCTCTCGCCGCTGGCGCTGCCGCTGGTGCTGCTGCTGCCCTGCCTGGCCTACGGCGCGCGCTGGGCGGCGCGGCCCGCGCGGCTGCTGGCGTTCGGCGTGGCGGGCATGTCGCTGCTGGGGCTGCTGTGCCAGGTGCTGCCGTTCCTGTTCCCCCAGCGCAACGGGCACGTGGTGATGCTGGCGCTGCCGGTGAACCTGGCGATCGCGCTCACCGCGTGGTGGCTGTCGCGCCGCGTGGAGGCGGCGCCGGCCCCGGCACGGACGGCGTAACCTCACGCGGAGCCGCGGAGGGCGCGGGGAGCTGCCGGGGCGATGGCGGCGCCGCGGTATCAGAACCGGCGCCTCGGACGTTCTCCGCCGTCCCCCTCGGCTCTCGCCCCCTGATCGACCGATCCCGATGATGAGTCGGAGCCGCATCCTCCGCCGCGCGGCCTGCCTCCTCCCGGTGGCGGCGGCGTCGCTGCTGATGGCCACCTCGTGCGAGCAGCCGATGTCGCCGGAGGAGGAGTACGTGCGGGCGCAGGCCACGGTGGCCCGGTGGGTGAACCTCCATCCCGACGCGTGGGAGACGGAGCTGAGCGGCTGGCCGCTGAAGCGGCCGGGGTCGTCGGCGCCCTGCCGGCAGAACCCGCCGGCGGGCACGGTCGTGCTGCGCTACGGCTTGCCGCAGACGGAGATCGACCTGCACTTCCGCTGTCCGCTCGACGCGTCGTCCACGGCGCAGGACCTGGCGGCCGCGTTCCAGTTCGCCGTGCTCACCAGGCTGCCGCACGGCATGTGGTCGCCGGGGTGGGAGTACGAGCTGCTCACGCCCACGAGCACGATCACGGAGGGCGTGGCCTTTCCCACGCCGACGGGGCCGCGGCAGCTCCGGGTGGAGATCCGCACGCCGATGTACGCCATCCACGCGCGCAGCACCCGCCCCTCGTGCCAGCCGCCGCAGGACGCGCCGGCCATCGAGGGATGCTACCTCTCGCGCCCGCACGGCATCCCCCTGCGCATCAGCATGACCGTCGAATTCAGGGCCTCGGCGCTGGAGTAGAAGTCTCGCTGAGCGTGTCAAACTCCGGTGCGTCGAACGTTCTCCGGCCGTGCCCTCCCGCTGCTTTTGACCCTGCAAGAGAGATTCGATGCGGAATCGGAGTCGTTTCGCGCGCCGGGCAGCTTGCATGCTCCCGCTGGCGTGGCTGCTGATGGCCTTCTCGTGCGAGGAGCCGCTGACGCCGGAAGAGGAGTACGCGGAAGCGCAGCGGGTGGTGGACTGGTGGGTGGCCATGCATCCCGACGGGTGGGACGTGGATCTGTCCGGCTGGCCGCTCCAGCGGCCGGAGTGGTCCAAGCCGTGCTCGCAGAACCCGCCGATGGGCACCGTGGTGCTTCGCTACTTCGCGACGAACACGGAGATCGACCTGCACTTCCGCTGTCCGCTGGGCGCGTCGTCCACGGCGCAGGACCTGGCGGCGGCGTTCCAGTTTGCCGTGCTGACCCACCTGCCCCACGGCCTTCTCTCGTCGGGCTGGAAGTTCGAGATGCTGACGCCCACCAGCTCGATCAGCGAGGGCGTGACCTTTCCCGCGCCGGGGCCGCGGCAGCTCCTGGTGGACATCGACACGCGGTTGTACGCGGTCTACGGGCAGAGCGTCCGCAAGGCGTGTGAGCCGCCGCAGGACGCGCCCGCCCTGGAGGGATGCTACCTTTCGCGCCAGCACAGCATCCCGCTGCGCATCCGCATGTCCGCCACCTTCGATGCCTACGAGCTGGTGTATTGAGGCTCACGCGGAGCCGCGGAGGACGCGGAGGGCGCGAGCCGGCACCGGCGCTCGGATATCGGCTGCCTCTCAAGCGGAGGCCCCCCTCCCCAACCCTCCCCCCAACTTCGGGGGGAGGGGGTATTGAAGGCTCCGCGCACGTGGCGAAGGCCGCGGCGCGGATCCCCCGATGGATGCGCTGATCGCCGCCCGCAGCGTTGATCTTTCCCGTTCAGTCCGCGCAGGCGGACTTCGTGTTTTCTCAGCCGCGATTTCTTCATTCGCCGGGCGGCCGTGCGTCGTGTTCGGGCAGCGTGCGCCGATCTCCGCATTGCAGTCCGCGCAGGCGGACTTCACGTTTTCGTTGCCGCGATTTCAATCGCCAGGCGGCGCCGGCGCTTGCGTGCATGCACCATCCTTCGCTTGCAGAACGCCCACACGGTCGCACCTCCCTCCGACGGGCGGCACGCGGCTTGTTGTGCCTTTGCGCGCGTCGCCCATCACCCCGGCCGAATCGAGATGGAAGTCCAGATCTTCGGGCTGAAGAGCTGCAACGAGAGCAAGAAGGCGCTGCGCTTCTTCAAGGAGCGCCGCATCAAGACCCACTTCGTGGACCTCAAGGAACGCGCGGCCGCCCCCGGCGAGCTGCGGCGCTTCGCCGAGCGCTACGGCGCCGAGGCGCTGCTGGACCGCGGCGGCAAGCGCTTTCGCGACCGCGGGCTGCACGTGGCGCACGTCCCCGAGGCGCGCATCCTCCCGCTGCTCGCGGACGACCCGCTGCTGCTGGTGACGCCGCTGGTGCGCGCCGGGAGCAACGTCACCGTGGGGTGGGACGAGGCCAAGTGGAAGGGATGGATCACTCCATGAAGCGGCGGACGGGATGAGGATCGTCGGGGGAAAGATGGCGGGGCGGCACCTGACCTCGCCGCCGGAGAAGCAGGTGCGGCCGACCGCCGAGCACGTGCGCGCC
>DASTLD010000277.1:0-5622 GCA_035715345.1 Longimicrobium sp. | reverse complement strand
CCGCATCCCGCCACGGCGGGCATTTCATCCATCCTCCCCCAACGCCCACCGATCCCATGGAAAGCTGGCGCGAGAACCTGGTGGAGAGCAGCGAGGGCATCGCCGAGATCATCCGCGACGCCCGGCGCGTGGCGGTGCTCGGCATCAAGACGGAGGCGCAGGGCGGGCAGGCGGCGTTCTACGTGCCCGAGTACCTGCACCAGGCCGGCGTGGACGTGGTCCCCGTCCCCGTCTACTACCCGGACGTCACCGAGATCCTGGGCAAGAAGGTCTACCGCCGCGTGGCGGACGTGCCGGGGCCCGTCGACATCGTCAACGTGTTCCGCCGCCCGCAGGACGTGCCGCCCCACGTGGACGACATCCTGGCGGCGAAGCCGAAGGCCGTCTGGATGCAGAGCGGCATCCGCCACGAGGAGGCGGCGCGCCGCTTTGCCGAGGCCGGCATCAAGGTGGTCCAGGACCGCTGCCTGATGGTGGAGCACCGCAGACACGCGCGCTGATCTCCGCCGTCCTGCTACATCCCCCGCGGACGGGCCGCGCGCGCGGTCCGCGGCCCGATTTTCCGCGCCGTTCCGCCGCTTTCCGGCGGGCGGCGCATCTGTTTGCGGTCAGGCCGCTTAGGGCCGCGCCCGCGCGCCGTGGCGGGGCTTGTAAGGAAAACCCGTATTGCCGTCCGTGTACCCCCCGTGTTATATGGGGTCGCTCCGAACGGCATGGCGTCCGGAAGGGCCCCACGCCGCGGCGGACCAGCGGCGGCCACGGGCGCGGGGCGGGACCCCCGCGCGCGTCGTCCGCCGCCAGGCATTCTCCGCTCAGGCAACCGATGACCAGAGTCCTACGCAACGCCCTGGCGATGCTGCTCCCGGCCGCGGCCCTCGCGTCGTGCAACAACTACGACGCCGACGAGGGCGACGCGCCCAAGCAGCCGATCGCGTTCTACCACAGCGTGCACGCGGGGCAGAACCAGATTCCCTGCGCCTACTGCCACTACACGGCGGACCGCTCGGTGGACGCGGGCATCCCCAGCGTGCAGCTCTGCGTCGGGTGCCACGTGCCCGGCAGCTCGTCGCCCACGGCCATGCGCGGCCAGGCCCAGCTCGCCTTTCCCAAGCAGACCCGCGACAGCGTCTGGTTCCGCGAGGCCACCAAGCTGGTGGACTACTGGAAGAACGGGCAGTCCATCCCCTGGGTGCGCGTCCACAAGCTGCCGGAGCACGCCAAGTTCCCGCACTACACCCACGTGAACGTGGGCCTGCAGTGCCAGACGTGCCACGGCCCCGTGGAGAAGATGAAGGAGGTCTACCAGTTCTCCTCGCTGCGCATGGGCTGGTGCATCGACTGCCACCGCGGCGGCACCAAGCTGAGCGACGCGGAAGAGGCGGCGGTGCAGTCGCGCTCGTCGTTCATCCGCCGCGTGCGCGGCGGCGGGGCCGGCGACGCCGCGGGGCAGCGCGCCACCTGGCCCAACCAGCGCGCGTCCACGGACTGCATGGTCTGCCACTACTGAGGGCCGGGACGCACATGGACACGAAGAACCACCCCGCGGGCCGGCTGACGACCAGGAGACGGCATGTCTGAAGTGATCAAGAGGCGCACCTTCCTCAAGGTGCTCGGCGCCACCGGCGCGGCCACGGCCGCGGCGGGGTGCGGGTCCGGCGAGGTCGACAAGCTGCTGCCCTACGTGGTGCCGCCGGAGGACGTGGTTCCCGGCGTGCCCACGTATTACACCACCACCTGCCGTGAATGCCCGGCGGGGTGCGGCATGCAGGTGGAGACGCACGAGGGCCGCGTCACCAAGCCCGAGGGCAACCCCGAGCACCCGGTGAACCACGGCAACCTGTGCTCGCGCGGCCAGGCGTCCGTGCAGGGCCTCTACCACCCCGACCGCTACCGCGGCCCGTCGGTCGCCGAGTTCGGCGTGGAGCAGCCGCGCGAGGTGTCGTGGGCGGTGGCGCAGCAGGTGGTGGCGGACGAGATCCGCCGCGCCCCCCGCGGCAGCGTGGTCTTCCTGACCACGCAGTACCGGGGGACGATGGACACGCTGGCGGACGACTTCGTCCGCGCGGTGGGCGGGCGCCGCGTGGTCTACGCGCCGCTGGAGGACACGCCGCGCGACCTGCAGTTCGCGGACGCGGACCTGCTGGTCAGCTTCGGCGCGGACTTCCTGGAGACCTGGGGCAGCCCCGTCGACTACGCCTGGCAGTTCTCGCAGGTGCGCAGCTACCGCAACGGCACGCGCGGGCGCTTTGCCTGGGTGGGCCCGCACCGCCCGCTGACCGGCCTGAACGCGGACCTGTGGATCCAGACCCGCCCCGGCACGGAGGCGCTGGTGGCGCAGGCGCTGGCCGGCGGCGGTGACCTGGCGCAGGTGGCCCGGGCCATCGCCGGCCCGGCGACGCCGCAGGAGGCGCGGCAGGAGACGCTGCAGAAGCTGCAGACGCTGGCGCGCTGGTGGGGCGAGGGGCGGCGCAAGGTGGCGTTCGGCCCCGGCGCGGCGCTGCGCGGTCCCAACGTGGAGGCGCTGCGGCAGGCGGTGGACGGCCTGAACGGCCGCGCCAGCGCGCCGGCGGCGGACCTGCGCCCGGTGCAGCAGCTCGTCCAGCAGATGAACGCCGGGCAGGTGCGGGTCATCCTGATCGACGCGGAGAACCCGGTCTACTCGCTGCCGGGGGCGATGGGCTTCGAGGCGGCGCTGCGCAGGGTGCCGGTGCGCGTCTCCTTCTCCAGCTTCCCGGACGAGACGGCGCGGCTGGCCACGCACAACCTGCCGCAGAGCCATTTCCTGGAGCGCTGGGACGACTACGTGCCGCGCCCGGGCGTGTTCGAGCTGGTGCAGCCCGCCATGAGGCCGGTGTTCAACACCCGCGGCGTGGGCGATGCCCTGCTGGGCATGGCCGCGGCCCTGGGCGTGTCGCTGACCCCGGGCGGCGCGTCCGCCCTGGTCGCGGCTGCCGCTCCGGTGGCTCCGCCCGCCGCGGCGGACACGAGCGCCGCGGCCGACACCACGGCCACGCCCGGCGCGGCGACGACGACGCCCGCACCGGCCGCCCCGGTCCGCACGGCCGCGACGGCCCCGACCTACTACGACTACCTGCGCCGCGCCTGGGCGGGCCGCGCGGGCTCGCAGGACGCCTGGCGCGCCGCCCTCAAGCGCGGCGGGGTGTTCCCGGACGCGGGCGGCCCGCCGGTGGCCGTCGTGGCGCCGGTGCCGGCCACCGCCGCGGGGACGCAGGCGCCGCCGCGGCCCGCCGCGGAGACGGTGCCGGGCGCGCCCGCCGGCTCGGCCTCGCCGTCGGGCGAGGGGGCGCGGGGGGCGCGGGCGGTCTACGGCGAGCCGCGCTACGAGGGGGACGCGGACGGGCTGCACCTGGTGGTGTATCCCTCCCTCCGCTTCTACGACGGCCGCTCCGCCAACCGGCCCTGGCTGCTGGAGCTGCCGGACCCGGTCACCAAGGTGTCGTGGGACGGCTGGGCGGAGATCCACCCGGACACCGCCGCCCGCCTGCGCCTCAAGCAGGGCGACGAGGTGGAGGTCACCTCGCCGCACGGCAGCCTGACCACGCGCCTGTACGTGTGGCCCGGCATCGTCCGCGACGCCGTCGCCATCCAGATGGGCCTGGGCCACGAGGCCTTCGGCCGCTACACGGAGGGCGTCGGGTCCAACCCCATGAACCTGCTGGGCTCGCTGGACCCGCAGACCGGCGCGCTCAACCAGGCCGGCGTGCGCGTCGGCCTGCGCGCCACCGGCCGCGGCAACGTGCGCCGCGCGCTGCCCAGCGGCCTGGTGGAGCAGGGCGTGCGCGTGCAGCACGACCGCCGCATTGCCCGCGCGGTGGGCGTGGACCAGCTCCGCGCGCTGGACGCGAAGGGGCCGGGGCTCATCCCCGGCGCGGACGAGGTCGTCCACGAGCTCAAGGGCAAGGGCGGCTTCGTGCCGGAGGAGGTGCGCACCGACCCCGCGGCCTCGTTCCCGCCGCCCGGCACCGAGTTCGGCGAGTACGTGCGGGACGAGAAGCGCTGGGGGATGGTCATCGACCTGAACCGCTGCATCGGCTGCGGCGCCTGCCAGGTGGCGTGCAGCGCGGAGAACAACGTGCCGGTCGTGGGCCCGCACGAGATCCGCAAGGGCCGCGAGCTCTGGTGGCTGCGCATCGAGCGCTACTTCGGCGTGGGGCGCAAGGAGGAGGAGGCGTACACGGACGCGGCCACGGACGACGTGCGCTTCCTGCCCATGCTCTGCCAGCACTGCGGCCAGGCGCCGTGCGAGCCGGTGTGCCCGGTGTACGCCGCCTACCACACGCCGGACGGGCTGAACGGGCAGGTCTACAACCGCTGCGTGGGCACGCGCTACTGCGCGCAGAACTGCCCCTGGAAGGTGCGCGTCTTCAACTGGTTCACCTACGAGTTCGCCGAGCCGCTCAACTGGCAGCTCAACCCGGACGTGACGGTGCGCGAGAAGGGCGTGATGGAGAAGTGCACCTTCTGCGTGCAGCGCATCCACGAGGCGGAGCGCTCGGCCAGCGTGGAGAACCGCGCGGTGCGCGACGGCGAGGTCACCCCCGCCTGCGTGCAGACCTGCCCCACCGAGGTGTTCACGTTCGGCAACATCGCCGACGCGAACAGCGCGGTGGCGCGGGCGGCCACCACCAACCGCGGCTACCGCTCGCTGGGCGAGCTGAACACGCAGCCCGCCATCGTCTACCTGTCGAGGGTCACCTTGCACGAGCCACACAACGGCGGCCACGGCGCGGAGCCCACCGCCCAGGGCGGCTTCATGGAAGAGCAGTCCGGCGAGCACGCCACGCCGGTGGGCGCGGGCGCACCGGCGCAGGGAGGGCACTGAGATGTCGACCGTGACGCGCTCCGCCTTCCACCCGGAGGTCGAGAGCTACGAGCAGGTCAACCGCGACGCGATGCGCCTGCTCACCAAGCCGGGGAAGGGCTACCTGGCGCTGCTGGCCATGTCCGTGGCCCTGGTGGGCCTGCTGGTGATTGCCGAGCTGCACAACATCGTGTTCGGCCTCGGCATGATCTACGACAACTGGGCGGTGATGATCACCACCTTCGTGTTCTGGGTCGGCATCGGACACGCGGGCACGCTGATCTCCGCCATCCTGTACCTGTTCCGCGCGCCGTGGCGGCAGGCCATCTACCGCTTCGCGGAGGCCATGACGGTGTTCGCGGTGCTGACCGCGGCGCTGTTCCCCCTGCTGCACGTGGGACGGCCCTGGTTCGCGTACTGGCTGCTGCCCCTGCCCAGCCAGCGGCACCTGTGGCCCAACTTCCGCAGCCCGCTGCTGTGGGACGTGTTCGCGGTGACCACGTACCTCACCGTCAGCTCGGTCTTCTTCTTCATCGGCCTGATCCCCGACATCGCGGCGGCCCGCGACTCGGCCACGGACCCGATGCGCAAGAAGGTGTACGCGGTGCTGTCGCTGGGGTGGAAGGGCACCGACCGCGAGTGGCGGCACTTCACCCGCGCGTACCTGTTCCTGGCCGCGCTGGCCACCCCGCTGGTGCTCTCCGTGCACTCGGTGGTGTCGTGGGACTTCGCCGTCTCCATCGTGCCCGGCTGGCACACCACCATCTTCGCCCCGTACTTCGTGGCCGGCGCCATCCTTT
>DASTLD010000276.1:0-10524 GCA_035715345.1 Longimicrobium sp. | reverse complement strand
GGCATCAGCGCCTGGGACCGCGCCAAGACCATCCAGGTGTGCATGGACCCGGAGAGCAAGCCGGCGGACCTGCGCCGCCCCGGCCACGTCTTTCCCCTGCGCGCGCGTCCCGGCGGCGTGCTGCGGCGCGTGGGGCAGACGGAAGCGTCGGTGGACCTGGCGCGGCTCGCGGGGCTGCCGCCGGCGGGGGTGATCTGCGAGATCCTGAACCCGGACGGCACCATGGCGCGCCGCCCGGAGCTGGAGGTGTTCGCGGCCACGCACGACCTGAAGTTCGTGACCGTGGCCCAGATCGTGGCCTACCGGCTCAAGCAGGAGCGCCTGGTGCACCGCGAGGCGGAGGCCGTCATCCCCACGCCCAACGGTGAGTGGCGGATGATCGCCTACCGCAACGACGTGGACCAGCACGAGCACGTGGCGCTGGTGCGCGGCGAGGTGGAGGGGCAGCCGGACGTGGTGGTGCGCATGCACTCGGAGTGCCTCACGGGCGACGTCTTCCACTCCCTGCGCTGCGACTGCGGCGAGCAGCTCCAGACGGCCATGCGCCGCATCGAGAACGAGGGGCGCGGCGTCATCGTCTACCTGCGCCAGGAGGGGCGGGGGATCGGCCTGGCGCACAAGCTGAAAGCGTACACCCTGCAGGACCAGGGGATGGACACGGTGGAGGCCAACGAGGCGCTGGGCTTCCGCGCGGACCTGCGCGACTACGGCATCGGGGCGCAGATCCTGCTCGACCTGGGGCTCTCGTCCGTGCGGCTGCTGACCAACAACCCCAAGAAGATCGTGGGGATGGACGGGTACGGCCTGTCCGTGTCGGAGCAGATCCCGCTGACGGTGTCGCCCAACCCGCACAACCTGGGATACCTGCGCACCAAGCGGGAGAAGATGGGGCACCTGTATCCCGAGCCCACGGCGGGCGAGGCGGCGTAGGCGTACGGAGCACGAGGTACGGAGTACGCAGCACCGGGGACATCGGATGACGTGCGCGGCGCGCACCAACACATCGGAACCTTGATCGAGCACTCGGGCCAGATCCGCGGCGACGGCAAGCGCTTCGGCATCGTCGTCAGCCGCTTCAACGACTTCATCACCCGGCCGCTGCTGGCGGGCGCGCGCGACTGCCTGCTGCGCCACGGCGTGGCCGACGACGACATCGAGGCCGTGTGGGTGCCGGGCGCCTTCGAGCTGCCCGGCACCCTGCGCATCCTGGCCGAGAGCGGCAGCTTCGACGCCGTCATCGCCCTGGGCTGCGTGATCCGCGGGGCCACGCCGCACTTCGACTTCGTCGCGGGCGCGGCGGCCAGCGGCACCGCGTCGCTCCAGGCCTCGTCGCGCATCCCCGTGGTCTTCGGCGTGCTGACCACGGAGACCATCGAGCAGGCCATCGAGCGCGCGGGCACCAAGGCCGGCAACAAGGGGTGGGACTCCGCCATGACGGCGCTGGAGATGGCGGACCTGTACACCCGGCTGGGCGGGGGAGAGGCCACGAAGTGAGGAACCGCACCCGCGCCCGCGGCTGGGCGCTGCAGGCCCTGTACGCGTGGGACTCCCGCGGCGCCGACCCCGCCATGGCCATCCCGGTGCTGCAGGAGCTGTTCGCCAACCTGCGCGTGTCGCCGGCCAACCGGCCCTACGCGGAGGTGCTGGTGCGGCTGGTGGCGACGAACATCGACCGCATCCACGAGGTCATCGAGGAGTCGCTGACCAACTGGCGGCTGGAGCGGCTGAGCGCCATCGACCGCAACGTGCTGCGGCTGGGCACGGCGGAGATGATGTTCGTGGACGACGTGGCCCCGCGCGTGGTGATCCGCGAGATGGTACAGCTCGCGGAGAAGTACGGCACCAACGACAGCGCGCGCTTCGTGAACGGGGTGATGGACGCCGTGATGCGCCGCGTGGCGCCCGGGGAGGCGGCCGGGGCTTGAGGATCCTGGTCCTCAACTGGCAGGACCTGGCCAATCCCCAGTCCGGCGGCGCCGAGACGCACCTGCACGAGATCTTCGGCCGGCTGGCCCGCCGCGGCCACCACGTGGAGCTGCTGGCCAGCGGCTGGCCCGGCGCCGCGCCCCGCGCGGAGGCGGACGGCATCCGCATCCACCGCGCGGGCGGGCGCCACACCTACGGCCTGGCCGCCCCCGCCTACTTCCGCCGCCACCTCGCGAAGCAACCGTGGGACGTGGTGGTGGAGGACCTGAACAAGGTCCCCCTCTTCACTCCCCTGTGGACGCGGCAGAAGCTGGTGCTGCTGGTCCACCACCTGTTCGGCGCCACCGCCTTCCGCGAGGCGTCGGCACCCTTCGCCGCGGCCACCTGGCTGCTGGAGCGCCCCCTTCCGCTCGTCTACCGCGGCCTGCCCACGCAGGCCGTCTCCGAGAGCACCGCCGACGACCTGGTGGCGCGCGGCCTGCGCCGCGAGGACATCACGATCATCCACAACGGCGTGGACCTGGACTTCTTCTCCCCCGACGCGTCCGTCGCGCGGGAGGCGGAGCCCACCTTCCTCTACGTCGGCCGCATCAAGAAGTACAAGCGCATCGACCTGATCGTGGACGCCGTCGCCAGCCTGCGCGCGCGCGGCCGGCGGGTGCGCCTGCGCATCGCCGGCCGCGGCGACGAGGAGCCGCGGCTGCGCGCACAGGTGGAGCGCCTGGGGCTGGGCGATGCGGTCTCGTTCGAGGGCTTCGTGACCGAGGAGCAGAAGCGGGACCTGCAGCGGCGGTGCTGGGCCGCGGTGCTGGCGTCGCCCAAGGAGGGGTGGGGGATCACCAACATGGAAGCCGCCGCCTGCGGCACCCCCGCGGTCGCGGCGGATTCCCCGGGCCTGCGCGAGTCCGTGGTGGACGGGCGCACGGGCCTGCTGGTGCCCTACGGCGACGCGGAGGCGCTGGCCGCCGCGCTGGAGAAGCTGGCGATGGATCCCGCGCTCGTCGCGCGGCTGGGGGCGGAGGCGCGCCGCTTCGCGGAGGGGTTCTCGTGGGATGCGGCGGCGGAGAAGACCGAGCGGCATCTGCTCCAGGCAGTGAGCGCGTAGGTCTGCGCGCTGTATGGCCTTTCCCGGCTCCCGCGTTCTCCTGCCGGCGCCCGCGCGGAGCACGCACGGGCGCCGGCCCGTTCCCGGGCCACGCCGCCGCCCCGGCGGCTTCCACGCCCCTCGGAGAGGAAGCCATGAAGAAGCTCAGGCTCGACCTGGAAGCACTGGAAGTCCAGACCTTCGAAGTGCTTCCGGAGGCGGCGCCCGATGGCGGCGGCACCGTGCGGGGGTTCGAGGACACCGACAACAGCTGCCAGCAGAGCTGCCCGGATTACACCTGCGCCACCTGCCAGCAGAACACCATCTGCCCCTGCGATCCGGTCTACTACAGCGAGGCCTCCTGCCTCGACGCGTGCAACACCGACTGGACCACTCCCAACGCCGGCTGCGTCTCGCCGAACTACTCGCAGTCCTGCTTCAATACCTGCTACTACCACCACACCTGCCAGCACGACTGCGCGTCGGGCTACTACTGCTGATCCGCCGGCAGTGAAAGGAGCGCGCCGGGCGCCGGGACGAATTCCCGGCGCCGCCGCCCCGGCTGGCCCGTTCGCCGAACCTCTCCGCGGCTCTCCGTTCTCCTCTGCGGCTCTGCGTGAAAATCCCGCAGGCAACGCCTGCCCCCGTGGTGCGACGGCGCGGCAAGCCTTATCCTACCGTTTCCCAGGCTCGCAGGCCGATGTCTTACCGGAACCGGGCGGCGGCGTGACGGTCGAAGACCTGCTCCAGTCCAAGCGCGACTCCCTGGCGCTCGAGCTGCTCACCGACGAGCGCGGGCTGGCCCGCGACATCGAGACGCCCGACATCAGCTCCCCCGGCCTGGTGCTGACCGGCTACACGGAGCGCTTTCCCTCCGAGCGCATGCAGGTGCTCGGCGAGACGGAGTGCGCCTTCCTGGAGTCGCTGGACGACGACCGCAGGCGCGCGGCCATCGAGACCTTCCTCTCGTTCAACATCCCCGTCGTCTTCATCACCAAGGGCCAGCGCGCCCCGGAGCCGCTGCTGGAGCTGGCCGCCGAGCGCGGCACGCCGGTCATCCGCACCAGCCTGAAGACGGCGGACTTCTACACCCGCATCAAGCCGTTCCTGGAGGAACGCTTCGCGCCGCGGACGACGATGCACGGCTCGCTGGCGGACGTGTACGGCGTGGGGCTGCTGTTCGTGGGCAAGAGCGGGGTGGGAAAGAGCGAGACGGTGCTGGACCTGGTGGAGCGCGGCCACCGGCTGGTCGCGGACGACCTGGTGATGGTGACGCGGCGCGGCAACGAGGTGCTGATCGGCAAGGGCCACGAGCTGCAGCGCCACCACATGGAGATCCGCGGCGTGGGCATCGTGGACGTGCGCACCATGTTCGGCGTGCGCGCCATCCGCCAGCAGAAGCGCATCGAGGTGGTGGTGCAGCTCGAGTTCTGGGACTCGGAGGCGGTGTACGACCGCACCGGGCTGGACTCCAGCAGCATGGACATCCTGGGCGTGCCCCTTCCCCTGGTGACCGTGCCGCTGGTGCCGGGCAAGAACATCACGGTGGTGTGCGAGGTCGTGGCCATGAACCACCTGCTCAAGTACGCGGGCATCGACACCGCCCGGCTGTTCAACCAGCGGCTGCAGAACCGCATGTCGGGCGGCACGTCGGAGTACCTGGAGGAGGACTATGAGTGAGCCCGTGCGGGGCGTCGTGGTGGCGCACTCGTCGGTGGGGCAGGCCCTGGTGGACGCCGTCCGCCAGATCTCCGGCGCGGACGCGGACGCCGTGCGGGCGGTCAGCAACCAGGAGCGCGGGCCGGAGGCGCTGCAGCAGGCGGTGGCGGAGGGGCTGGGCACGGGGCCCGGCATCGTCTTCACCGACATGCCCAGCGGGAGCTGCGCGTTCGCGGCGCGCCGCCTGGCGGGCGACCGCGCGGACGTGGCGGTGGTGTGCGGGGTCAACCTGCCGATGCTGCTGGACTTCGTCTTCCACCGCGACCTGCCGCTGCCGGAGCTGGTGGACCGGCTGGTCAGCAAGGGCAAGACGGCCATCACCGGCACGGTGCGCTAGGGGGCGGGGGGATGCCGATCGTGCTCTTTCGCGTGGACGAGCGGCTGATCCACGGCCAGGTGGTGGTGGGGTGGGGCGGCCCGCTGCACGCCGACCGCATCGTGGTGGTGGACGACGCCATCGCCGCCAGCCCGTGGGAGCAGGAG
The DNA here is from genome assembly GCA_035715345.1 of Longimicrobium sp. GTDB lineage: Bacteria > Gemmatimonadota > Gemmatimonadetes > Longimicrobiales > Longimicrobiaceae > Longimicrobium. The sequence continues at coordinate 5,312 of DASTLD010000276.1, read as the reverse complement.
CTGTACTGCCTGGGCGTGCCCACGGAGATGGAGGCCAGCTTCAGCACCGTGGACGAGGCGCGCGGGCGGCTGGCCGAGTGGCGCGCCGGCACGCGCCGGGTCATCGTGCTGGTGCGGGACATCGAGACGGCGCGCCGCCTGGCCCGCGACGGGGCCCTGGACGGCGAGGAGGTGAACCTGGGCGGCATCCACCACTCCGAGGGCAGGCAGCGCGTGCTTCCCTACCTGCACCTGGGCGACGGCGACGGCGACGCCCTGCGCGAGCTGGCGGCGGCGGGGGCGCAGGTCTCCGCCCGCGACCTGCCGGCCTCGCGGCGGGTGCCGCTGGACGAGCTGCTGGGCGGCTGACGGGCCATGATCCCCGACACCGGTATCCTGCTGCTGCTGAGCCTGCTGGGCGGGCTGCTGGCGCTGGACGCCACCGGCCTGGGCCAGCTCATGCTCAGCCGCCCGCTGATCGCCGCGGGGCTGGGGGGGATGGCGGCGGGGTCCATGGAGGCGGGGATCGTCATCGGCGTGCTGCTGGAGGCGCTGCACCTGGCCGTGCTGCCGGTGGGCGCCGCGCGCTACCCGGAGGCCGGCCCCGCCGCGGTGGCCGCCGCCGGCGCCTACGCCGGGGTCACGGAGAGCGAGGTGGCGCTGATGGCGTCCGTCGTCTTCGCCCTGGCCTGGGGGTGGATCGGCGGCCGCTCGGTGGAGTGGCTGCGGCGCTGGAACGTGCGCCTGGCCGTGCCCGCGGAGGGGCCGGTGGGCCCCGGCGCGGTGGAGCGGCGGCACCTGCGCTGCATGGCGCTGGACCTTGCGCGCGGGGTGCTGCTGACGCTGGCGGGGCTGCTGGTGCTGGGCACGCTGCTGGAGACGCTGGGGTGGATCCCCTTCCAGGAGCCGTGGACGCGGCCGGCGCTGGCGCTCAGCGCGGGGGCGGCGCTGGCCGCGTCGCTGCGGCTGTTCGGGCGGCGCCGGCTGCCGCTGTTCGCCGCCGGCGCCGCGGCGGGGCTGCTGCTGGTGGTGCTGCGGTGAGCACGCTGCCGCGCGGCGTGCGCCGGGCCATGCTGCTGCGCTCCTTCGCGGTGCAGGGGTCGTGGAACTACCGCACGCTGATCGGCACCGGGCTGGCCTTCGTCCTGGCCCCCGCGCTGCGCCACCTGTACGCGGGGGACCGCGAGCGGCTGCGCGCGGCGGTGGCCCGGCACGCGGAGCTGTTCAACGCGCACCCGTACCTGGCGACGGTGGCGGCGGGCGCCATCGCGCGGCTGGAGGCGGACGGCACGCCGGCGGAGCTGGTGGCGCGCTTCAAGAACGCGGTGCGCGGCTCGCTGGGCTCCATCGGCGACCGGCTGGTGTGGCTCAACTGGCGGCCCGCCTGCGCGCTGCTGATGGTGGCGCTGCTGCTGGCGGGGCTGCCCTGGTGGTCGGCGGTGCTGGCCTTTTTGATCGCCTACAACGCGCTGCACCTGTGGCTGCGCGCCTGGGGACTGGACACGGGGCTGCGCGAGGGGCTGCAGGTGGCGCGCGCGCTGCGCGAGGCGCCCTTCGAGCGGCTGGGCGAGCGCGCGGCGGACGCGGGCGCGGTGCTGAGCGGGTTCGCCGCGGTGCTGGCGGTGGCCTGGGGCGGGGAGAGCGGGCCGGCATACCTGGCGCTGGCGGGCGCCGCGCTGGCGGGGGGCATCCTGCTGGGGCCGCGCATCCGCTGGGTGTCGGCCATCGCGCTCACCGCGCTGCTGGCGGCGGGCATCGCCACGGCGGCGTAGGAAAACCACGGAACCGAACGAGGGGATGGAACACGGCACGGACGTCACCATCGTGAACAAGTACGGGCTGCACGCGCGCCCGGCGGCCGAGTTCGTCAAGCTGGCCAACCGCTTCGCCGCGGACGTCTTCATCCGCAAGGACGAGGTGGAGGTCAGCGGCAAGAGCATCATGGGGGTGATGATGCTCGCGGCGGAGTGCGGCTCGTCCGTGCACATCCGCGCCCGCGGCGACGACGCGCAGTCCGCCGTGGAGGCGCTGGCGGCGCTGGTGGCCGGCGGCTTCGGCGAGGGATGAGGGGGCACCGGTGAGCGAGGTACGCGACGGCATCCCGGCCAGCCCGGGCATCGTGATTGCCCCCGCGCGCGTGCTGCGCTGGGAAGTGCCGCGCGTGCAGCACGGCGCCACGGTGCCGCCGGAGTCCGTGGAGGACGAGGTGGCCCGCTTCCGCGAGGCGTGCGCCTACGCCCAGGCCCGCATCCGCGAGCTGCAGGAGCGCACCGTGGAGAAGGTGGGTGAGGTGGAGGCCCGCATCTTCGAGCCGCAGGTGCTCATGCTCGAGGACGTGGACCTGATCGAGGGCACCATCCACTACATCCGCGAGAACCACCTGACCGCGGAGCGCGCCTTCGAATGGCGCGTGCTGGAGTGGGAGAGCGCGCTGTCGCACAGCTCGCACCCCATGGTCATCGACCGCCTGGCGGACCTGGCGGACATCCAGACCCGCGTGCTGCGCCGCCTGCTGGGCATGAGCGACCCGGACCTGGCCGCGCGGCTGGGCGCGGAGAAGGTCATCCTCTGCGCCCGCGACCTGACCCCGTCGCTCACGGTGCAGCTCGACCCCAAGGCGGTGGTCGGCATCGCCACGGACCTGGGCACGCGGACGTCGCACAGCGCCATCCTGGCCCGCTCGCTGGACATTCCCTGCGTCGTCTCCGCCGGCAACCTGTCGGAGACGGTGCAGGACGGGGTGGAGATGATCCTGGACGGGCGCACGGGACGCCTGGTCCTGGGGCCCTCGGAGGAGGAGAAGGAGGCCTACCGCAAGCGCGACTTCCTGATCCGCGAGTGGGAGCAGGAGCTGGTGCTGCTGGCGCACCTGCCCGCGGTCACGCGCGACGGCATGCGGGTGGGGCTGCTGGCCAACATCGACCTGCCGGGCGAGAGCGAGAGCGCGCACGCCCACGGCGCGGAGGGGGTGGGGCTGTACCGCACGGAGTTCCTGGTCATCGGCCGCGGCACCGCGCCGGGCGAGGAGGAGCAGTACCGCGCGTACCGGCAGGTGGCGGAGGCGTTCCCCGGCGCCCCCGTGGTGATCCGCACCTACGACCTGGGCGGCGACAAGTTCCCCGCGTTCCTGCACATGGGGCGCGAGGAGAACCCGTTCCTGGGCTGGCGCGCCATCCGCGTGTGCCTGGACGAGCCGGAGCTGTTCCGCACCCAGCTCCGCGCGCTGCTGCGGGCCATGGCGCACGGCGACGTGCGCATCATGCTGCCGCTGATCAACGAGATCCAGGAGGTGCAGCGCACGCGCGTGCTGCTGGACGGGTGCCTGGAAGAGCTGCGGGCGGAGGGGGCGCCGGTGCCGTCCGGCTACAAGCTGGGGGCCATGGTGGAGACCCCCGCGGCGGCCATGTCCGCGCCGGAGCTGGCCCGGCACGTGGACTTCTTCTCCATCGGCACCAACGACCTGGTGCAGTACACGCTGGCGGTGGACCGGGGCAACTCGCGGCTGGCGCGGCTCTACAACCCCTTCCACCCCGCCGTCGTGCGCCTGCTGGAGCTGGTGGCGCGGGCGGGCAACGCGGCGGGCATCGAGGTCAGCGTCTGCGGCGAGCTGGCGGCCACGCCGCTGGGCGCCTTCCTGCTCATCGGCCTGCGCGCGGGGTCGCTCTCCGTGGCCCCGTCCGCCCTGGCGGAGATCAAGAAGGTGATCCGCTCGGTCACCTACGAGGACGCGGCCCGGGGCGCGCAGGAGGCGCTGGCGGCGTCCACGCCGGAGGAGGTCGTCGCCCGGCTGACGGCGCGGCTGGGACGGGTGCTGGACCTGGAGAAGTTCTCCGCGGCGTGGAGCTTGTCGCCCCCCGACTGAGCCCGTATCTTCCCGCGCCGTTTCCACTTCGCTCTTTTCTCCAGCATGCGGGCAGACGTTTGACGCGCCGACATTTCTTCACCTCGGAGTCCGTCACCGAGGGGCACCCCGACAAGATCGCGGACCAGATCTCCGACGCGGTGCTGGACGCCATCCTGGCGGCGGACCCGCGCGGCCGCGTGGCGTGCGAGACCATGGTCACCACCGGCGTGGCCGTGGTGGCGGGCGAGATCAGCACCAGCACCTACGTGGACATCCCCGCCATCGTGCGGGGCACGCTGATGGGCATCGGCTACACGGACGCGCAGTTCGGCATCGACGGCGCCACCTGCGCGGTGATGACCACGATCGACCAGCAGTCGCCGGACATCGCGCAGGGCGTGGACACCGGCGGCGCGGGCGACCAGGGGATGATGTTCGGCTACGCGTCGCGCGAGAACGAGGCGCTGATGCCGCTGCCCATCCTGCTGGCGCACCGCGTGACGCGCCGCCTGGCGGAGATGCGCAAGGGCGGGCGGCTGGCCTGGCTGCGGCCGGACGGCAAGAGCCAGGTGACGGTGGAGTACGAGGGCGACCGGCCGGTGCGCGTGGACACCGTCGTGGTCAGCACGCAGCACGCGCCGGACGTGGGGCAGGAGCAGATCGTCCGCGAGGTCACGGAGCACGTCATTGCCCCGTGCATGCCGGAGGGGCTGTGGGACCCGTCCGCGTGCAAGATCCACATCAACCCCACGGGCCGCTTCGTGATCGGCGGCCCGCACGGCGACGCGGGGCTCACGGGCCGCAAGATCATCGTGGACACCTACGGGGGGATGGGGCGGCACGGCGGCGGCGCCTTCAGCGGCAAGGACCCGACGAAGGTGGACCGCTCGGCGGCGTACGCGGCGCGGTGGGCGGCCAAGAACGTGGTGGCGGCGGGGCTGGCGGAGCGCTGCGAGATCCAGCTGGCCTACGCCATCGGCGTGGCGGACCCGGTGTCGGTGCGGGTGGACACGTTCGGCACGGGGCAGGTGGACGAGGAGGCCATCGAGCGGGCGGTGAGCGCGGTGTTCGACTTCAAGCCGCTGGCCATCATCGAGGCGCTCAACCTGCGCACCCCCATCTACAAGCCGACGGCCGCGTACGGCCACTTCGGGCGCGACTCCGAGCGCGTGGGCAACGGCGGCGGCGTGCTGCTGTTCCCCTGGGAGCGCACGGACCGCGTCGACGACCTGCGCACGGCGGCGAAAGCCTGAACGGAAGTGCCAAAGTGCGAAAGTGCGGGAGTAACGGCACGTAGCACCTCGCACGGCTGGGATTCGGGCAGGTGAGCGGGCGCCGGCGCGGGCCCGGCGATTGAAACGCTTGGTGGGAAACTAAACGGAGTAATAGGACAAAGGTGCCTGCGAGAGTAGCATTCGCTTGGAAGTTCATCCTATCCCCGCCAGGACAGGAGCGAATGCCATGGTCTGCACAGACACCTTTGTCACCA
>DASTLD010000275.1:0-2602 GCA_035715345.1 Longimicrobium sp. | reverse complement strand
CGTCCGTGGTGCCGTTGAAGAAGCCGAGCTGGTAGGTCAGGTTGCCCCTGGCGACGGCGCCGTGCACCTGCACGCCGGTCTCGCGGTTGGGCACCAGGCTGGTGGGCAGCGCGCGGTCGTTGAAGGGGATCTCCCACGGGGTCAGCAGGCGCTCCAGGCCCACGGGGCCCTTCATCTTGCCGGCGCGGACGCGCAGCGCGGGATGCAGGCGGGCGTCCACGTAGGCGTCCAGCAGCTCCACACGCGTGCCGGACAGCTCGAGCTGCACGCGGAAGTCGTAGTCGCGGTAGAGGGTGCCCTGGAAGTCGCTGCGGGCGCGGCGGATCTGGAAGGTATTGACCAGCGCGTCCGCCTGGTCCTCGGCAAAGAAGCGCCCGTCGTACTGCACGCCGCCCTTGACGCGCAGCACGAAGCTGCCGTCCGCGCTGCGCAGGCCGAAGCCGTCCGCGCCGGCCACGGCGGTCACGACGGAACCGGCGGGCGCGGCGGCGGGCGCCGCTGCGGCGGTAGCGGCGGGCGTGGCGCGGACGGTGTCCTGCCGCGCGGCGGAGGTGCCCTGCGCGTGCAGGGCGGCGGGGCCGGCCAGGGCCAGGGCCAGCAGCCCGGGCAGCGCGGCCCGGCGCGTGGACGAGAGTGGGATCATGGTGCGGTCGGCAGAGGGGCGGGCGGGAGCCGGCGGAGGGGTGAGGCGCTCCCAGGGTCTTGCCCCTCCCCAAGGCACGCGGCATACCGGATGGCGCCTCATCGTGCAAATAGTGATGGTGCAACGGTTTGAGGATGTGGACAGAGTAGCGGCTTGCGAGGCCACCATCTTCCGTCACAGATTTGCCGTGCGATTTGACGGCAATCCTCCCCGTTTCCGTGTTATTTCACGGGTCCCGCGAGTCTCCCCATGCCCCACTCCCGGCTGCTGCTGGACGTCTGGCGCGAAGCCTCGCGCCACGTGGAGATCGGCGAGGTGGTGGAGCGCGTCGCGGCGCTGCTGCCGGAGACGTTCCCCGCGGCCGCGCTGCTGGTGCGGCGGCTGGACGCGGAGCGCGGACGGTTGGAGACGGTGGCGGTGGGGCTGCGCGGCGCCACGCCGCCGCACCCCGCCACGCGCACGGAGCTGTCGCCGCAGCGGCTGCGCGAGGTGCTGGCCTGGTACCGCGCCGGGGACATCACCCGCGGGGCGGCGGACGCGGCGGAGGGGCCGCTCGCGTGGCTGGTGCCCGCCCGCACGCGGGGCGACGCCGTCGCCGGGCCGCTGATGGGGCCCAGGGGCGAGCCGCTGGGCGTGCTGCTGTCCATCGCCCCGCCGCACGCGCTGGGCGACGGCGACGCGGAGGTGGTGGCGCAGCTCCTGGAGCCCGTGGCCGTGGCGCTGCTGAACGACGCGCGGCTGCACGAGCTGACGCGGCTGCGGCAGTCGCTGGAGGCGGACAAGAGCGCGCTGCTGACGCGGCTGGGGCGCCAGGAGATCGCGGACGCGGTGGTGGGCGAGGAGGCGGGGCTGCGCAGCGTGATGGAGCGCGTGGCGCAGGTGGCCCCCGCGGACGTGCCCGTGCTGCTGCTGGGAGAGACGGGTACGGGCAAGGAGGTGATCGCGCGCGAGCTGCACCGGCGCTCGCCGCGGGCGGCGGGGCCGGTGGTGCGCGTCAACTGCGGCGCCATCCCGGCGGGGCTCATCGACAGCGAGCTGTTCGGCCACGAGCGCGGGGCCTTCACCGGCGCCGTGGGCGAGCGCGAGGGGTGGTTCGAGCGCGCGGACGGCGGCACGCTGTTCCTGGACGAGATCGGCGAGCTGCCGCTGGAGGCGCAGGTGCGGCTGCTGCGGGTCATCCAGGACGGCACCTTCGAGCGCGTGGGCGGGCGGCGCACGCACGCGGTGGACGTGCGCATCGTGGCCGCCACGCACCGCGACCTGCTGTCCATGGTGCAGGCGGGCCGCTTCCGCGAGGACCTGTGGTACCGGCTGAGCGTGTTCCCCATCCGCCTGCCGCCCCTGCGCGAGCGCACGGACGACATCCCCGCGCTGGCGGCGCACTTCGCGGCGCGGGCCGGGCGGCGCCTGGGGGGATTCCCCCTGGTGCCCAGCGACGCGGACGTGGAGCTGCTGGTGCGCTACCCGTGGCCGGGCAACGTGCGCGAGCTGGCGGCGGTGGTGGAGCGCGCGGCCATCTTGGGCGGGGGGCAGCGGCTGGAGCTGGCGGCGGCGCTCGGCGTCTCCCCTCCCCCGCCCCCGCAGACGGAGGCCTATGCCCTGCCCGCGCCGGCGCCTTCGCCCGGCATCGCGCCGCTGGACGCCGCGACGGCGCAGCACATCGAGCGCGCGCTGGCCGCCTCGCACGGCCGGGTGGAGGGCCCGTTCGGCGCGGCGGCCATGCTGGGCGTCAACCCCCACACCCTGCGCGCCCGCATGCGCAAGCTCGGCATCAATTGGGCGCGCTTCCGACCCACCTCCACCAAGTGAGGACAAGACGGTAGAGTGTCTGACTGTAGCTATTCTATGTCCTTACATGTTGGGTCTCAGCAGATTGCGCTGACACCCGTCTTGCCCGCATCATCCAGGCGAGAGCCTTCCTTGCGTCACGCATCAGCGCGCGGTGTGGGCGTCGCCGCG
>DASTLD010000274.1:0-19634 GCA_035715345.1 Longimicrobium sp. | reverse complement strand
CACGTCCGGCCGCGCACCCGCGCCCGCAGGCGGCGCGGCGGCGGGGCGGACGCCACGTTCGCGGTGCTCAGACGCCGGCGCCCCGGGCCACGTCCACCCGCGGCAGGGCGCCCGCCGCGTGGGCGTCGCGCGGCGCGTCGGCGTGCAGCAGGTCGAACATCTTGGCGCCCAGCGTGGACAGCTCGCGCACGCTGGCGGCCACGCTCTCCAGCGAGGCCAGCTGCTCCTCCGTGGCGGCGGCCGTCTCCTCCGCCGCGGCGGCGTTCTGCTCGCTGATCTCGGTGGCGCGCGTGACGGCGCCGGCGATCATCTCGTTCTGCCCCTGCGCGTCGTCCATCAGCGCGGTGACGCCCGCGATCTCCTGGCGCAGCTGGGCCACGCGGGTGATGCTCTCGCGCAGGGCCACCGTCGCGCGGTCGGCGCCCTCCGCGCCCTCCGCGATGTCGCCGCGCGCGCCGGCGATGGCCTCCGCCACGCGCGCGATCTCGCCGCGCACCTGCTCCACCAGGTCGCCGATGCGCTCGGCGCTGGCGGCGCTGCTCTCCGCCAGCTTGCGCACCTCGTCGGCCACCACCGCGAAGCCGCGGCCGTGCTCGCCGGCGCGGGCGGCCTCGATGGCGGCGTTGAGCGCGAGGAGGTTGGTCTGCTCCGCCACCTCGCGGATGGCGTCGCTGATGGAGCCGATCTCGCCGCTGCGCTCGCGCAGGCCGATGACCTCGTCGGTCACCGCGCCCAGCCGCGACGCGCCCTCCTTGACCCGCGCCACCAGCATCTCCACGTCGTCGCCGGCCAGGCGCGAGCGCTCCAGCGTCTCGCCGCCGAAGCGGTCCGCGCTGCCCAGCCGCCGCGCCACCTCCACGCTCGCCGCGCGCAAGCGGGCGATGGAGTCCGCCACGCGGCGGAAGTCCTCCGTCTGCCGCGCGCTGCCCTCGCTGACCTCCTGCACCGCGGCGGTCACGCTCTCGCCGGTGATGCGCAGCTCGGCGGCGACGGTGTCCACCTCGCGCGCCAGCGCCGTCAGCTCCTCCGCCGCCACGCGCACGCGGTCGTCCACGCGGCGCAGGTGCAGCGCCATGCCCAGCTGGCGCTGGATGCGCGCCAGGTAGTACAGGTGCCCGTCCTCGAACGCCTCCGCCCCCTCGCGCTCCAGCCAGAGCGCCGCCTCCACCCCGTCGCCGTAGGGCAGCGGATAGGCCAGCACGTGCTCCGGCGTGTCCACCCGCTCGCCGCGCAGCACGCGCTCCACCACGCGCGGCTCGCCGCTGCGCGGGTCGCCGCCCATGCGCACGGGCAGGCCGGCGTCGTCCAGCGTCCACACGCTGGCGGCGCTCAGATCGAAGTCCTGGTGCAGCGCGTCCACCGCCTCGCGGGTCACCTGGTCCACGCTGGCGGCCTGCAGCAGGTTGAGGGAGATCTCCTGCGCCCGCTGGTTCAGGCGCCCGGTGTCGAACAGGTTGTAGCGGACGATGGCGTAGGCGAACGCCAGCGGCATCACGATCCAGAACAGCGCGTACAGCGGCAGCCCGGGCAGCACGTCGCCGCGCAGCGTGTCGCCCGCGCCGGGGACGGCGGCCAGCCAGCCGGCGCCCATCCCCACCGCGATGCCCACGGCCGCCCAGGCCAGCTGCGTGCGCAGGCGCGCGGACCGGGTCGCCAGGATCCCGGCGATGAACATCGCCAGCGCGCCCCAGAAGGCGATGAAGTCCAGCACGTCGTCGCGCAGCCCGGCCTGTCCCTCGCCGCCGCCGTCCAGCGCCGCGGGGATGCCCTCCATCCCCCCGAACGCGCCGGCCACGCTGGCCAGCCAGAGCGCGAGGGTCAGCGCGTAGAAGGCGGCGAACGCGCCCAGCCAGCGGTGGATGCTGCGCGGAAAGGAGAGCGCGGCCGCGAAGTGCAGCAGCGACGGCGCGTGCAGGAAGGCGCCCAGCGCGAACACGGCGTAGGCCAGCGTGGCGGAGGGCTCCTGCCGCGTGACGGGCAGCACGGGCAGCAGCAGCACCCACGAGCAGGCGTGGATCAGGAACGCGGGCCCGGCCGGCACGCTGCTGGCGCGGCGGAAGGCCAGCACGCCCACCAGCAGGAAGACGTACGCCATGGCGGCGTACGTGACCACGGTCAGCGGGTCCACGCCCTGCCCGCCGCCGGCCAGCCCGGCGATGGTGAACGCGAGCAGCGCCGCGAAGCTCAGGGCGGCGAGCGCACTTGCGGCGCGGTGGAAGAATGCTTTCATGTGTCGCGTCCGCTCCTGCGGCGGGGTGCGCACGGCGGGCGGATGCCCGGGAGGGAAGGAGTTTGTGAAATTCCAATCTTGCGGCGTGGCGGGCGGGCCGCAACGCTGGCGTGTTTTCCGGGGAGAGGGAGGGACGGGATGGAGAGCGAGAGCAGCGCCGCGCACCACCGCATCGCGGAGCGCGAGGAGCAGGGCCCGGTGCCCGTCGCCATCGTCACGGTGAGCGACAGCCGCACGGAGGAGACGGACACCAACGGGGCGTGGCTGCGGGGGGCGGTGGAGGCGGCGGGGCACCGCGTCAGCGGCTACCGCATCATCCGCGACGAGCCGGACCAGGTGGACGAGGCGCTGCTGGCGCTGGCGGTGGAGGGGGCGCACGCCATCGTCTTCAACGGCGGCACCGGCATCGCGCCGCGCGACACCACGTACGACGTGCTGGTGCAGCGCATCGAGAAGCCCATCCCCGGCTTCGGCGAGCTGTTCCGCATGCTGAGCTGGGAGCAGGTGGGCGCCGCGGCCATGCTCAGCCGCGCCACGGCGGGCGTGTACCGCGGCCGCATCGTCTTCTCGCTCCCCGGCTCTCCCGCGGCCGTCCGGCTGGCCTGGGAAAAGCTGATCGAGCCCGAGCTGCGGCACCTGGTGTGGCAGGTCCACCGATAAAGGGATCTCCCGCAGAGACGCAGAGGACGCAGAGAAAAGCATCCGCAGTTCTCCGCGTCCTCTGCGTCTCTGCGTGAGTTATTAAGTCCATTTAATGTATACTTAATGGAACTCTTCAAACGCTCCGGGGTGTACGGCCGTCTCACTCCCGGTCCGGAGATCTCCCCACGCTCCGGAGAACCACGCTCCATTTGCCCGGAACCTCCGCCGGAGCACGAAAATGCGCAGTCCGCTGCTCGTCCCGCTGCCGCTCGCCCTCCTGCTTCTCTCGTCCGTCCCGCTCGCCTCGCAGACCCCCGCCCAGCCCGACACCTCCACCGCCGGCCGCCGCGTTGCGCGGACGGTGCGGCTGTCCGGGCCGGCGCCGGTCATCGACGGGGTCATCGACGACGCGGCGTGGCAGGCGGCGCCGCCCATCACCGGCTTCACGCAGCGCGCGCCCAACCCCGGCGCCGCGGCCACGCTGCCCAGCGAGGCGCGGGTGCTGTACGACGACGGCGCGGTGTACGTGGCCATGCGCATGCACGACCCGCACGCGGACTCCATGCAGGCGCCGCTGGGCCGCCGCGACCTGGCCGGCATCTCGTCGGAGTGGGCGCACGTGATGATCGACAGCTACAACGACAAGCGCACCGCCTTCCGCTTTTCCGTCAACCCGCGCGGGGTGCAGAAGGACGCCTTCCACTCCAACGACACCAGCGAGGACCTGGGGTGGGACGCGGTGTGGCAGTCCGCGGCGCGGGTGGACTCCGCCGGCTGGTCCGTGGAGTACCGCATCCCCCTGTCGCAGCTCCGCTACAGCGGCGGCGCGGGCGAGCGGACCTGGGGGCTGCAGGTGACGCGCGAGATCGCGCGGCGCAACGAGGTGGCGGACTGGAGCCCCGTCCGCCCGGATCGCAACGGCTTCGTGTCGCAGTTCGGCGAGCTGGCGGGCATCAGCGGGCTGCGCTCCGCGCGGCGGCTGGAGGTGCTGCCCTACAGCGTGGCGCGCCTGACCCGCGAGCCCGGCGACGGCGAGGACCCGTTCTGGAGCCGCAACCAGGGCTTCGGCAGCGTGGGCGGCGACCTCAAGTACGGCCTGACCAGCGACCTGACGCTGACCGCCACCATCAACCCGGACTTCGGGCAGGTGGAGGCGGACCCCAGCCAGGTGAACCTGAGCGCCTTCGAGACCTTCTTCTCCGAGCGCCGGCCCTTCTTCGTGGAGGGGTCCGACATCTTCAGCTTCGACGTCGGCTTTCCCTACTTCGTGCGCAGCACCGGCTTCGGCAGCGACCGGCCGTTCTACTCGCGCCGCCTGGGCCGCGCGCCGCAGGCCGGCGCGCCGGGCGACGCGGACTTCGCGGACGCGCCGGAGGCCACCACCATCCTGGGCGCGGTCAAGGTGTCCGGCAAGACGGCGGGCGGCCTGTCCATCGGCGTGCTGGACGCGCTGACGGCGCGCGAGGAGGTGCGCTTCGTGGACGGCGGCGGCGCGCGGCAGACACTGACCGGCGAGCCGCTGACCAACTACGCGGTGGTGCGCACCATCCAGGACTTCCGCGGCGGCCAGAGCGCCATCGGCGCGATCGTGAGCGCCACGCACCGCGACCTGGGCGGCGAGGAGCACCTGTCGTTCCTGCCCACCTCCGCGTACCTGGCGGGCCTGGACGGGCGCCACCGCTTCGGGGGCGGCAACTACGCGCTGAGCGGCTCCGTGCTGGGCACGCACGTGCGCGGCGGCGAGGAGGCCATCGCGGAGATCCAGACGCGCGCCGGGCACTACTTCCACCGCCCGGACGCGGACCACCTGGAGTTCGACCCCACGCGTACCTCGCTGAGCGGGTGGCTGGCGCGCGCGGAGCTGGAAAAGGTGGGCGGCGGGCACTGGCGCTGGGGGCTGTACGGCCACGCGCGCTCGCCGGGGCTGGAGATGAACGACCTGGGCTACCAGCGCAGCACGGACTGGATGCTGACCGGCGCCCGCATCGGCTTCGTGCAGTTCAAGCCGGGCAAGCTCTTCCGCCAGTGGGACGCGGGCATCCACCAGTGGAACGGGTGGAGCTTCGGCGGCGAGCGGCTGACCACGGGCTTCAACGCCGGCGCCTTCGGCCTGCTGCACAACAACTGGGGCGGGTGGATCAGCAGCGACAACGAGATCGAGGCGTGGCGCGCGGACGTGCTGCGCGGCGGGCCGGCCTTCCTGGCGCCGTCGTACACCAACGTGAACGCCGGCTTCTTCACGGACGGCCGCAAGCGCGTATCCGGCGAGCTGTACTCCGGCTTCTTCAACGAGTGGGGCACCACGGGCGGCGGGTGGTGGCTGGGCGGCCACGTGGCCTTCCGCCCCAACCCGCGCATGCGCCTGACCGTGGGGCCCAACTACAACGCCAGCCAGGACCCCTGGATCTACGTGGACCAGCAGGAAGCGCTGGGCGAGCGGCACTACATCTTCTCCAACATCGTGCAGCGCTCCGTCTCCATCAGCACGCGGCTGGACTACGCGTTCACGCCCAAGTTGACGCTGGAGTTCTACGCGCAGCCCTTCGTGGCCGCGGGCGAATACAGCCGGTTCAAGCGCGTGGCGGACCCGCGCGCGGACGACTTCGCGGACCAGTTCCACACCTTCACGGACGACGAGATCGACTTCGTGGACGGCGAGTACCTGGTGGACCTGGACGCGGACGACGACACGGACCTGCGCTTTGGCCCGCCGGACTTCAACTTCAAGGAGATGCGCACCAACATGGTGCTGCGCTGGGAGTACCGGCCGGGCTCCACGGTCTTCCTGGTGTGGAGCCAGGGCCGCAGCCACGTGGTGGGCGACGGCAGCTTCGACGTGTCGCGCGACTTCCGCAGCCTGTTCGACGGCGACCGCGCGCCGCCGACCAACGTGCTGCTGCTCAAGGTGAACTACTGGCTCAACCTCTGAATTGCGGGACTCACGCAGAGAACGCGGAGACGCAGAGAACTGCGGGAGAACTGAAAGAGGGGAGGAGGACCCATGCGGATCCTCCTCCCTCTTTCTTTTCTCTGCGCCCTCTGCGTCTCTGCGTGAGGCTTTTCCGGGCTCTGTGCACGCTTCCTGCTCTTCCGGCGCGCCATGGGAATCTCGCTCAGACCCGAGCACCTCAAGCGCTACGGCGACCTGGCGCGCCTGCTGTTCAGGTACGGCAGGAGCGACCTGGTCAAGCACGCCGGCCTGGAAGAGGCCCTGGCGGAGGACGCCGCCGCCAACCCCACCGACGCCCCCGGCAAGGCGGAGGAGCTGGCGCGCGACCTGGAGCGCATGGGGCCCACCTACGTCAAGCTCGGCCAGCTCCTCTCCACCCGCCCGGACCTGATTCCCCCCGCGTACGCGGACGCCCTGGCGCGCCTGCAGGACAGGGTGGAGCCGTTCGACGCGGCGGAGGCGGAGCGCATCGTGGAGGAGGAGCTGGGCGTGCGCGTCTCCAAGGCCTTCGGCAGCTTTGACCGCACGCCGCTGGCGGCCGCGTCGCTGGGCCAGGTGCACCGCGCCACCCTGCGCGACGGGCGCCCCGTGGCCGTCAAGGTGCAGCGCCCCGGCATCCGCGAGCAGATCGTGAAGGACCTGGACGCCATCGAGGACGTGGTGGAGTTCATGGACCGCCACACCCGCGCCGGGCGCCGCTACGAGTTCGGCCGCGCCCTCACGGAGATCCGCAAGTCGCTGCTGGCGGAGCTGGACTACCGCCGCGAGGCGCGCAACCTGTCGCTGCTGGGCAGCAACCTGCGCGAGTTCGAGCTGATCCTCGTGCCGGAGCCGGTGGACGACTACTCCACCAGCCGCGTGCTGACCATGGAGTACGTGCGCGGCCGCAAGATCACCGGGCTGAGCCCGCTGGTGCGGCTGGAGATGGACGGCGGCGCGCTGGCCGAGGAGCTGTTCCGCGCCTACCTCAAGCAGATCCTGGTGGACGGCTTCTTCCACGCGGACCCGCACCCCGGCAACGTCTTCGTGACCGACGACCGGCGCGTGGCCCTGCTGGACCTGGGGATGACCGGCACCGTGGGCCCCATGCTGCAGCAGGAGCTGCTGCAGCTCGTCCTGGCCATCGCCGAGGGGCGCGGCGAGGACGCGGCGCGGGTGACCATGGACGCCGGCGAGCTGCGCCCGGGCTACGACCGCGAGTCGTTCACCGCGGACGTCAAGGAGCTGGTGGAGCGCTTCTCCACCGCCGCCAGCGCCAGCGAGATCCAGGTGGGGCGGGTGATGCTGGAGGTCACCCGCAGCGCCGCGGAGAACTGCATCCGCCTGCCCGCGGAGATGCCCATCCTGGGGCGGGCGCTGCTGGCGCTGGACAACGTGGGCCGCATCCTGGACCCGGAGTTCGACCCCAACGCCGCCATCCGCCGCCACGCCAGCGAGCTCATGCAGCGCCGGCTGATGCGCAACGCCTCGCCCGGGCGCATGTTCGCCAACCTGCTGGAGATGAACGAGCTCCTGCAGAAGCTGCCCGGCCGCGTCAACCGCGCGCTGGACGCGGTGGTGGACGACGGCGTGCAGATCCGCGTGCACATTCCCCGCGAGCGCTGGCTGCTGGAGGGGATGCAGAAGATCAGCAACCGCATTGCCCTGGGCCTGGTGACCGCCGCGCTGATCGTCTCGGGCGCGATGATGATCGAGGTCCCCACGCGCTACCGGCTCTTCGGCTACCCCGCCCTGTCCATGCTGCTCTTCGTCTTCGCGGGCGTGCTCGGCTTCGTCATGGTCAGCAGCGTGCTGGCCAACGACGTCAAGGACGACCAGGATCCCAACCGGTAGCCGCCCCCCGGGGTTGCGCGCACCCCGCGATCCCCTGACATTCCCGCCACCGCACGCACGTCTTTCCGCCCGCCCGCGGCGTCCGCCGCCCGCTCCGCGAGAACCCACGCCATGCTGGACACGCTCACGCTGGACACCTTCCGGCCCTTCGTCGGCAAGCCCTTCGCCGTGCTGGTGGGCGAGGAGCGCTTCATGCCCGCCTACCTGGTGGCCGCGGAGCCGCTGGCCATGGACGGCGACCCGCGGCGCAGGCGCGAGCCGTTCAGCCTGGTCTTCCGCGGCCCCGAGGGCGGCCACCTGCCGCAGGACCTCTACACGCTCAGGGCGGAGGGGCTGGAGGACCTGGAGCTGTTCCTGGTGCCCATCGGTCCCGACGAGCACGGCATGCTGTACGAGGCCGTCTTCACCTGAGCACGCGCGCGCGCTTTCCCGACCTGCGCGCGGCGGGGCGGGAGCTGGCCGCCGCGCTGGCGCCGTACGCGGGCCGGCCGGACGCGGTGGCGCTGGGCATCGTCCGCGGCGGGGTGCCGGCGGCGGTGGAGGTGGGGCGGGCGCTGGACCTGCCCGTGGACGTGCTGCTGGTCCGCCGGCTGCTGCTGCCGCGCGGCCCGCACGACCCCGTCTGCGCCGTGAGCGCGGCGGGGAGCCTGGTGATGGACGACGAGGCGGCGGAGATCGGGGAATCCGATCCCGCCGCCGGTGCGTTCGTGGCGGACGCGCTGGCCGCCTTCGCGGAGCGCGTGCGCCTGTGCCGTGGAGACGCACCGCCGCGGCCGCTGGCGGGCCGCACGGTCCTCCTGGTGGACAACGGCGTCCACACCGGCGGCACCGTGCGCATCGCCGTGCGCGCGCTGCGGCGGCTGCGCCCCGCGCGCGTCGTCGCGGCCGTGCCCGTCGCCGCGGCGGAGGCGAGGGCGGAACTGGAGGCGCTCGCGGACGAGGTCGTGTGCCTGGCGTGGGCGGAGGCCCTCGCCAACGTGGCGGAGGCCTATGCGTCCTTCCGCGTGCCCGCCGTCGAGGACATCGCCGCCCTGCTGCGCGCGGGCTGAGTCCGCTCCCGCGCGACCCGCATCACCCCCCCCCGCTACGCCCGCGCCGGCTTTCCCCCCACCGGCCGCTCCATCAGCACATAGACGCCCTTGTCCTCCACCTCCACGAACCCCAGGCGCTCGTACAGCCGCATCGCCGGGTTGTAGCGCTCCACGTGGATGCTGACCGGCTTGCCGGCGGCGTCGCCCTCCGCCAGCACGTCGTTCATCAGGCGCGTGCCCAGGCCGCCGCCGCGGTGCTCCGGCAGCAGGGCGATGTCCACCACGCGGATGGTGCTCTGCCAGCGGCCCACGTACAGCCTGCCCGCGGGTACGCCGTTCACCAGCACCACGTCGTAGGTGGTGTCCTCGTACTGCTCGTGCCACCAAGTGTGCTGCGCGTTGAACTGGTGCCGCACGAACTCGTCCTTCTGCGCCTGCGTCCAGGGCAGCGGCGCCAGCTCCGGCGCGCGCACGGTGCCGTACAGCCGCTCCAGGAACGGCAGGTCGTCGTCAGTGGCGGGGCGCAGCGTGACCTGCGTGGTGTAGATCTGCATGGGCGTTCGATCACGCGTGGAGAAAAACAGATCGCCCGCCGGGAGCGCCGGTGGGCGAACGGTGGCGCATCAGGGCCTGCCGGGCAGCGGGGGCCGCCGCCCGGCAGGCGCTTTTTCCGCTACGGCCGCTGGGGAAAGACGCCCTGCAGCGCGATGCAGAAGTTGAGGGTCAGGTAGGGCTGCATGTTGTTGTGCGGCAGCCCGCCGCCCGCGGGCGGCAGCGCCTGGAACGCCATGAGGCCCAGGTTGCTGGCGTTCGGCTGGTACGCCGGCACGCCCTGCGACAGCGCCAGCACGCGGGTGGGGCTCGGCGTGTTGAGGTCCGCCGGGTCGAACGAGTTGGCCATCATCGTGTGCGTGTGCACCGGGATCTCCGACTGCAGCAGCGTGATGGTCTCCACGCCGCTCATCTCTCCCAGGAAACGCTCCGACAGGCCCTGCCCCTGCCCCACCTGCATGGGCGCGTTGCCCTGCATGTCCGGCAGCGCGAACGTGCTCTTGCCGTCGCCCCCGTAGTACGTGCCCAGCAGCGCGAACAGCGCGGTGTTCTGGGAGATCGGCATGAGCTGCCCGTCGCAGAACGCCCACCCCGTGGGGGGGAAGTTGAACGGGAAGATCCGGATCTCCGCGAGGAATTGGTCGGACATTCGGCGCGCTCTCCTCTCAGGTCTGCGTGGGGAAGACCCCGTACAGGGAGATGATGAAGTTGATGCACAGGAACGGCTGGGTGTTCTCGTGCGGCTGGCTGCCCCCCACCGGGGTCACCACCCCGGCGTTGAGGTTGGCGTCCACGGAGCCCTCGTAGTACAGGAAGATGCCGCCGCTGGTGGTGGCCAGCACCTTGCCGCCCGGGTTGGGGTCCGCGCCGCCGGCGGTGGACGCCGTGAACGGGTGCGTGTGGTTGGGGATCTGCTGGATGGACAGCGTCTCCTGCTCCGTGCCCGCCGCCTCGCCGAGCTGGTACGTGGTGCCGTCCGGCCCGGTGCCCATGTGGATGGGCACGCGGCTGGCCAGGTTGGGCAGGTTGAAGGTCTCCTGCCCGTCGCCCCCGTAGGTGGTGCCGATCAGGGTGAACAGGGCGTCGTTCTCCGAGATCGGAAGCGTCTGCCCCTCGCACGTCATCCAGCCATTGGGGGCGAAGTTGCCCGCGAACATGCGGATCTCGCCGATGTACGGTTCCGGCATGGGTGTGTGCCTCGGGTCAGTTGCGGGAGGGGAAGATGCCCTGGAGCGCGATGATGAAGTTCAGCACCAGGTACGGCATCATGTTGTTGTGCGGCTGGCTGCCGCCCACGCTGGTGATGGTCTGCGGGCTGAGCGTGGTCAGGCTGGCCGGCTGGTTGTAGCCGGCGTTGATCGGCGCCAGGTACTTGTTGGTGGGGTCCGCCGCGGTCCCGGTGGAGTCGCCGGACGCCTGGAGCCCGTGGATGTGCGTCGGCAGCTGCTGGATGTTCACCGTCACGCTGGTGCTGCCCGCCGCCTCGCCCAGCGTGTGCCCGCTGCCCATGTGGATGGGCACCCTGCCCCGCAGGTTGGGCAGCGCGAAGGTGGTCTGGCCGTTCCCGCCGTAGGTCGTCCCCAGCAGGGCAAAGAGCGCCTGGTTCTGGTTGATGGGCAGGAACTGCCCATTGCAGAGCGCCCAGCCCTTCGGTGGAAAGTTGAACGAGACGATCTTGATCTCGCTCAGGAATGGCTCTGACATCCGTGTCTCCTCATGGAGTGTGTAGGGAGGGGTCCCCGGGGTCCTGCAGAGCCCTGCAACTGCGCGGGTTCCGGGCGCGGACCTCCCGGGGCTGGCGCCCCGGGAGGTCCCCGTCCGGAAGGTGGTTCAGATGGTCGGCTGCGGGCAGGCCGAGCCGGCCGGCGAGGTGTTGTTGAAGCCGCCGGTGGAGGTGTTCTGGTTGACCGAGGTGATGCCCGCGGCGTTGCGGCCCACCAGGTACGACGCCAGGTCGGTCTGCGACGAGACGCCCGTGGACGTCCCCGTGTAGCCCGGGAAGCGCGAGGTGGTGCCGAAGCGCTGGCTGATGCGGATGCGGTTGGTGTTGCTGTTGAAGTTGGAGATCACGTTGTGCAGCGCGCCCGAGCTGCCGCCGATGTCCAGGCAGGCCTGGTCCGTGTCGTTGACCGGCGACGACTGCGTGCCCACCGTGACCAGGATGCCGTTGTGGGCGTTGATCGGCGCGTTGACCGTGCCGTTCTCCTGGATGTTGTTGCTCACGATGGTGGCGTTCAGCGTGCCGCTGCCGCCGAACCCGGAGGCGTCGCCCGTCAGCACCCAGATGGCGCCGGAGCCGGTGTAGGCCTGCGCCTGCCGGATGACGTTGCCGGTGATGCGGTGCGTCGTGGTGCCCGGGCCGTGGTGGCTGGCAAAGATCGCGGAGCCGTGCGCCGAGCCCGAGGCGTTGTCGCCCGACTGGCCGATGGTGTTGCCGCTGATCGTGCCGTTCATGTTGGTGCCGAAGTTCACGCGGTCGGCGCTGATCGCGGTGCCGTGCGTGTGCCGGACGGTGTTGCCCGAGATGTTGTAGGCGTGGTTGCCGCCCGTGACCCAGATGCCGCCGGCGCCGGCCAGCGCGCCGTTGGTGTTGTCCGTGAAGTTGTTGGTGATGCGCGTGGTGCCCGACGCCGTGCCCTGCACCAGCACGTGGATGGCGTTGCCCCACCACGTGGTGATGCGGCTGTTGCGGATGCGCGTGTCGGCGGTGCCGTCGTTCAGGTTGACCAGCAGGGCCGAGCCGCGCACGTCGGCGGTGCTGCCCTGCATGGAGGTCACCGTGTCGGTGTCCATCACCAGCGAGTCCAGCGCCGGCGCGGTGCCGCTGATGTTCTCGATGCGCACCGCGTTGTAGGCGGTGCCGTTGAACAGCGAGTTGGTCAGCTTGACCGCGCCGCCCACGTTCACGAGCTGCACCGCCGACTCGTTGTGCGAGCCCGCCGAGTTGTTGCTGTCGCCGATGCTGGCGGTGAAGCGGCTGCGGTTCATGGTGAAGCCGCGCACGCCGGTGCCGTACACGCCGTTGTTGGACGTGTTGTTGAAGTTCATGAACGAGAGCGACACGTTGCGCGTGCCGTTCAGGTACACGGCGTTGCCGGCGATGGCCGCGTTGGCGCCGCTGGTGCGCTGGATGGTGCCGCCGGAGCCCGCCGTGGAGCCGTCGCCGGTCACCGTCACGAAGCCGGACGTGCCGGTGTTGCTCAGCAGGATGCCGTTGGCCGGTCCGCTGGCGCCGTCGCCCGCCGAGATGCTGCGGAAGGTCAGGCCGTTGGAGCCGATGTTGACGTCCGTCACCGTCAGCGCGATTCCCGTCGTGCTCTGGATCGTGTTCGGGCTACCCCCCGTGGTCACCGTCACGGTGCCGCTGGTGGTGGCGTTGAACCCGGCGCCGCTGGTGGTGGTGATGGCCAGGCCGCCGTTGGTGAAGTTGACCGTGCCGCTGCCGTTGGAGGCCAGCGTGACCGCGGCGTTGGCGCCGGTGTTCAGCGTCTTGGTGCCGCCGGTGAAGTCGATGGTGCCGCCGGTGTTGCTGCCGGCGTTGATGCCGGTGCAGCTGCCGGTGCAGGACAGGTTGCCCGACACCGTGGTGGTGCCGCCGGTGCGGCCGGTGATGTTGGCGATCCGGCCCGCCGAGCTCTTGGTCAGCGTGGCCGCCACCGTCACCGCGGCCCCGCCGCCGGACACCGACAGCGCGTCGCCGGCGGGGCTGGAGGTGTTGCCCACGCTGCCGCCGTTGACGGCCACCGCGGCGGTGTTCCCGCTCAGGAAGATGCCCTGCGCGCCGGTCCCGTTGACCGAGGCCGTCGAGAAGGTGAACGCCGCCGAGTTCGAGGTCAGGTCGATGCCCCGCGAGCTGGCGCCCGTGGTGCCCGCCACCGTGATGGACCCGGCGGAGAAGGCGCCGCCGCCGGTGCTGCCCACCGCGTTCGCGAAGAAGGCCGTGCCCGTGGTGGTGCCGCTCGAGGTGATGCTCGAGAACGCGATGTTGCCGGCGGGGATGGTGATCCCGTTCAGCTCCACCGCCCGCGCCGCGGCGCCGCTCACGCTCACCGTGTTGCCGGACCCGGAGACCTCGACCGTGCCGCCGCCGCTGGCCAGGAAGCCCGTGCCGGTGGTGGTGGACACCGTCAGGGCCCCGCCGGTGAAGGAGATGGTGGCGCCGGTGTTGTTGGACAGGCTCACGCCCGCCGACGTGCCCGAGCTGATCTCCTTGGTGCCGGTGAAGCTGATGGTGTTGGAGCCGGAGCTGTTGCCGGACACGGAGATGCCGCGCCCGGGGGCGCCCGGGTTGATGTTGCCCGAGAAGGTGACGGTGCCGCCCGTCTTCCCGTTCACGTTCACCGCCAGCGAGCTGCTGTTGGTGATGTGGGCCGGGATGGTGAACGAGCCGCCGCCGCCGCTGATGACCACCGCGTCGCCGGTGGCGCCGGAGAACGTGTTGCCGCTGGTGCCGAGCGTGGCCGTGCCGCTGGTGGCCACGCCGGTGAGCGAGACGTTGTTGGTGCCGCCGCCGGACACCACGCTGCCGAAGCTGCCGGCCAGCGTGCCGTTGTTCAGGCTGAGCGCCTGGCCGGTCGGGTTGTTGATGGTCACGTCGCTCACCGTCAGCGTGCCGAAGCCGGCGCCGGTGATGCCGCCGGTGCTGACGAAGCCAGTCAGGGTGTTGCCGCTGCCCAGCGTCAGCGCCCCCACCGACGGGTCGGTACCCGCCGCCAGCAGGGTGACGGACTCGCCGTTCAGCGTGGTGGTGAACGCCGTGCCGCCCTGGCCGTGCACCAGCTGCCCCGCCTTGAGCGTGCCGCCCGCGGTGGTGCCGCTGCCGGTGCGCACGAGGATGGTGTCGTTGGCCGCGGCCGCCGTGGCCGCCGCGCCGACGCTGGTGAACGGCGTGTTCAGGCGGCCGTCCTGGGACCCGCCGTTCCCGCTGTCCACGTACCACACCTTGCCCACGAAGCGGATCTTGACCCACCCGCTGGCGGAGGCGTGGCCGTCGGAGATGGTGTACTGCACGCTGTCGCGCAGCACGTTGCCGGCCGGCGGCAGGTAGGAGAAGGTGCCCGCCTCCGCCAGGGTCAGCGTGCCGCCGCGCACCGTCGCCAGCGCGCCGGTGGTGGTCAGCGAGAGCGTGCCGCCGTTGATGCTGACGTCGTTGCTCAGCACGTTGCGGCCGGCGCTGCTGGGCAGGTCGGTGTTGCCCATGGCCTGCGCGCTGTCGCTCTGCGCGGTGGGCGGCACGTAGGCCGTGAAGGTCACCGCCGAGGCCGTGCCGACGGCCACCGACGCCTGCAGGGTGTTGGCCGTGGGGCCGCCGCCCAGCGTCCAGCTCCCCACCGTCGCGACGCCCGAGGCGTTGGTGGAGGGGGTGGCCGCGGTCACGCTGCCGCCGCCGCCGGTCACCGCGAAGGTCACGGTGATGCCCGGCGTGGCGTTGCCGTACTGGTCCGTCACCGTCACCTGCGGCGCCACCGCCACGGCGGCGCCCACGGTGCCGGTCTGCCCGTCGCCCGCGGTCTTGGCGATGTTGGCCGGGACGTCGGGCGTGCCCGTGGCCGAGAAGGTCACCGTGGTCAGCCCCGTGGAGCTGGCCTGCAGCGAGTTGGCGCCCGCCGTTGTGCCCAGCGTCCAGCTGCCCACCGTCGCGACGCCCGCGGCGTCGGTGGTGGCGCTGCCGCCGGTCACGCCGCCGCCGCCGCCGCCGCCCGGCACCGCGAAGGTGACGGAGACGCCGGGGACCGGGTTGCCGTGCGCGTCGGTGATGGTCACCGCCGGGGCAGTGCTCACCGCCGTGCCGACGGTGGCCGACTGCCCGTCGCCCGCGCTCTTGACCATGCTGGCGGGCGCGCCCGGATCGACCGTGAACGTGTTGCTGGTGCCGGTCTCCGTGCCGCCCGTGCGGGTGGCGGTGAGGGTGACGTCGCCGGTGCTGGTGATGGTCACCGCGTGCGAGGCCAGCACGCCCGCCGTGAACGCCGCCGTGGTGCCGCCGCCCGCGGACAGGGTGCCGCTGGAGGTGATGTCCACCGTGCCGGTGAACGAGGCCACCGTGTTGTCGTGCTCGTCCTGCGCCGTGACCTGGATGTTGAAGCTGGTGCCCGCGTCCTGGTCGGCGATGTCACCGCCGCCCGCCGCCTCCACGAGGAAGTGGTCGAGCGCGCCCGCCGTGCCCGTCGCGGTGAAGGTCACCGTCGTCACGCCGGTGGCGCTGGCGTCCAGGGTGTTGGCGCCCGCCTCGGTGCCCAGCGTCCAGCTCCCCACCGTCGCGACACCGGAGGCATCGGTGGTGGCGGTGCCGCCGGTCACGCTGCCGCCGCCGCCGGTCACGCTAAAGGTGACCTCCACGCCCGCGACCGGGTTGCCGCCGGCGTCCGTGATGGTCACCGCCGGGTCGATCGCGACCTCGGTGTCCACCGTCGCGCTCTGCCCGTCGCCCGCGCTCTTGACCATGTTGGCCGGCGCGCCCGCCGTGCCCGTCGCGGTGAAGGTCACCGTCGTCAGGCCGGTGCTGCTGGCGTCCAGGGTGTTGGCGCCCGCCGTGCCGCCCAGCGTCCAGCTGCCCACCGTGGCCACGCCGAACGCGTCGGTGGTGGCGTTCTCGCCGGTCACGCTGCCGCCGCCGCTCGCGACCGCGAAGGTCACGGCCACGCCGGCCACCGGGTTGCCGTAGGTGTCGGTGACCGTCACCGCCGGGTCCACCGCCACCGCCGTGCCCACCGTCGCCGACTGCCCGTCGCCGGCGGTGGCCGCCATGTTCGTGGCCGCGTCCGCCGTGCCGGTGGCGCTGAAGGTCACGTCCGGCAGCCCCGTCACCGACGCGGTCAGGGTGTTGGCGCCCGCCGTGGTGCCCAGCGTCCAGCTCCCCACCTCGGCGTAGCCGTCGGCGTCCGTGGTGGCGTTCTCGCCGGTGACGCTGCCGCCGCCGGACTCCACGGCGAAGGTCACCGCCACGCCCTGCACGCCGTTGCCGCCCACGTCCGTCACGCGGACCCTGGGGTCGGTGGCCACCGCGGTGTTCACCGTCGCGGTCTGGCCGTCGCCGGCGGCGATGTCCAGCGATTCCGGCTCACCCGCGGTGCCGCGGGCGTGGAAGTCCAGGAACAGCGGGCCGGCCGAGGCGCGCACCGTGTTGTCGCCGGGGGTGGCGTCCAGGATCCACTGCGACAGGATGGCCTCGCCGTCCTCGTCCGTCATCACGAACACGCTGTCGCAGGCCTCGTCGCCGTTGTCGACGATGCCGGCGCCCTGCGTGATCTTGAA
Organism: Longimicrobium sp.; assembly: GCA_035715345.1. Taxonomy (GTDB): domain Bacteria; phylum Gemmatimonadota; class Gemmatimonadetes; order Longimicrobiales; family Longimicrobiaceae; genus Longimicrobium. The sequence continues at coordinate 3,142 of DASTLD010000274.1, read as the reverse complement.
CTTGACCGGGTAGTTGGGGATGGGGTTGTCGCTCGCGTCCGTGAGCGTCACGCCCGGCGGAACGGGCAGCGAAGCGCCGGCCGTGCCCACCGTGTCGCCCTGCAGGAAGAGGAGCTTGTCCGTCCCGCTGGCCACCCCGATGCCGTTGAAGACCACCGAGGTGGAGACGTTGTTGATCACCGCCTGCACCTGCTGCAGCCCCTTGGCGGGGCCCAGCTGCCAGCGGTTGCTGGTGATGCCGAAGTAGGGGGCGTCCGGCCGGGTGAAGGTCACGTCCTGCCGCAGGCCGCCGCCGCCGCTCACCACCGTCCAGCGCACGAGCGCGGTGACGGGGATGGTGTCCCGGTAGGTCGCGCGCGGCCGCAGGGGCTGGGCCAGCGAGTCGCCGGGGGTGCCGGACTGGTTGTCGCCGCTCTGGATGGTGAACTGGATGGAGTCCGCCTCGATGGCGGTCGCCGTGAAGGTCACCGAGGCGCCGCCCGGCGCCGTGGCCACCAGGGTCTGCTCGCCCGGGGTGCTGCCCAGGATCCACTGGTTGCGGGCGTCGCCGTCCTTGAGCGTGCTGTGGCTGACCGGGTAGCGGACCGAGCCGCCGCCGTTGGCCTGCCAGGTGACCCGCGCCGCCACCTCCTGGCCGTTGGCGGTCACCCGCACGCGCTGCTGGACGCCCAGCGTGTCGCCGGCCACGCCATACAGGCTGTCCAGCGACACCTTCTGGATCTGCAGCCCGCTGGCGTCCACGCCGGTGGCGTGGAACTCCACGCTGGCCACCTCGGCGTCGTTCTCGTCCAGGACGAAGGCGCGCAGCTTCTGCACGTCTTCCGTGTTGCCCAGGATCAGCCGGTTGGCGGAGACGCCGGAGTCGCTGGTGGCGGTGCGGTCGCGTCGCACGCCGCCGCCGCCCTCGGTCACCTCCCAGAACACCGCGACGCCCGCGAGCGGGTTGTTGGAGCCGTCCCGCAGGGTCAGGGACATGACCCGGGGCAGGGTGTCGCCCTGCACGCCCACCGCGTTGTGCCCGGTCCGGAGCTGCATGTCCGCGTCGGCCGGCGCCCGCAGCACGCGGATCAGGCCGTTGAGCATGTCGTCCTCGCCCAGCGGCTTGCCCACGTCGAAGCGCCCGGTGGCGCGGCCGCGCGCAAAGCTCTCGATGAGCAGTGCGTCGCGGCTGCTGATGCGCGCGTCACCGTCCGCGTCGGCCGTGATGGCCCGCGAGGCGGGGATCTGGGCGCCGCCGGCCACGTGGGCCGTGACCAGCCGCGCGTCGCGCGTGGTCACCCGGCCGTCGCCGTCCACGTCGCCGCGGAGGGGACGGTTGTCGGCGGGGGCCGCGATGGCCGCCGTCTCCTGCGCGCGCAGCCCGGTGGGGAGCAGCGCGGCGAAGGCAAGGAGCAGGGCGGTCAGGAACCGCGGGGCGTTGGAGTGCATGGTCCGGGTCCGGCTCGGGTAGTCCAATCACCCGGCGCGGCGGCAGGGAGCCGCCGGGCCGGGTGAGAAGTCGTCGGTGGGGGGCTAGCGCGCCTCGAAGAAGGGCGCGCCGGAAGAGACCTTGGAGGTCAGGTCGCCGAAGTCCTCGTCGGCCACCTCCTCGATGTTCAGCTTGAACGTCTCGCGGCGGATCTCGCCGCGGCGCGCGAAGCGCATCGTGAGGGCCGGGAGCTGCTCCAGGCCGTCCGGGGTGGCGCCCGCGAAGCGCACCCGCCCCGGCGAGATCTCGCGCGCGGAGCCGATGACGCCCTCCGGCAGCTCCGCCTCCTTGAGGGTCAGCACGCCGGTGTCGTAGGTCAGCTCGCCCTGGTAGCTGGCGATCTTGCCCGGCACCTGCACGCGCTCCAGGTGCAGCTGCACCGTGGCCACGCCGCCGCCCTGGCCGGCCACCGAGAAGAGCGAGTAGATGCCCGGCGCCAGGTTCTTGGGCAGGCCGCCGGCGGGCGTGGTGGCCTCGTCCTCGCACCCGGCCGCGAAGCCGACGGAGAGCAGGACGAGCGCAAGGCGCGCGGTGCGCCGCAGGGAGACGTTGGTCATCGGGAACTTCCTCGGGCAGGCGAGGCGCGGGGCGCCTCGCAGGGGCGCGGAGACGGTGGGGACGGGCGACTGCCAGGAGAGGCGGTGTACACGCTGCTGGGGTTCAGCCGGCCCCCGGGGGGAGCACGCCGCGCCCGGCCCGTCCCCCCGCGTGGCGTTGGACAGGCCTGGTACGGCAGACGTGAATGTGCTACATCCGGAAGCCGCTGTCAACAGCCGCAACGCAAGCCGGGCCCTTCACATGCGGGGCTTTTCGCGCGCTTTCGCCTGCGTACCTTTTCGCGCCTCGTCCTCCATCCCAGGCGCCGGGCGGACAATCGCGCGCGGCCGCGGAAACATTTCGCTCCCGAAGCGCCAATCGTCACCGGCATCAGGAGGGGCTCACGGCGGGCCAACTCGCGCACCGTGCGCGGGCGGCGGCGGGCGCCGGGGGAACAAAAGGATACGCCGGACCGCCCCGCGGGCGGCCCGGCGCTCCGATCACGACCTCGGGAGAAAGCGCTACTTCTGCGGGGTTCCCGCGGCCAGCAGCGCCTCGATGCGCTCCAGCCTCGCCCGCAGCTCCGCGTTCTCCGCCTTGAGCGCGTCGATCTCCTTCCGCTGGCCCTGCACCAGCCGGTCCAGCGCCTGGATGCCCGCCAGGTTGACGCCGTCGATGTCGATGGTGTTGATGAGCAGCTCGCTCTCGCCCAGGCCGAACGCCGCGTGGAAGTCCTGCGCGACGGGACCCATGTGGCGGATGGAGCGGTCCTGGGAAAGATAGTTCCACGTCATGACCGGCACGCGGCGGATGCCCTCGAGCACGGCGGCGTCCTCCACGCCCAGGAAGTTCTCCTTGCGGGCGCGGTCGGAGACGCTGCTCCAGGAGCCGCCGCCCGCCGCCACCTCCACGCCCGCGGTCAGCGACTGGTTGGTGAAGAGCTTGATGCCGCCGCAGCCGCGGGCCACGAACTGGTTGTTGGCCGTGGGATACACCGAGTCCGACGAGAACCCGGCGCACCCGTCGCCCAGCACGATGGAGCCCTGCCGGTTGGCCGTGCGCGCGTTCTTGCCGATGGCCACGGAGAACTGGCCGCTGGCGCTGTTCTGCAGCCCGATGGCCACGCCGAAGTTGCCG